>NZ_JBNPYB010000006.1:0-272591 GCF_050432985.1 Pantoea sp. AN62
CCTGCGAGTGCCCACACAGATTGTCTGATAAATTGTTAAAGAGCAGTGCGAGCAGCGGGTTAACCGTCTGTCGCGAGGTGGCGTATATTACGCTTCCCTCCCTCAGAGTCAACTTCTTTTTCAGAAATTTTTCTCCGGCGGCGCAGTCTCCTGTGCCTCTCAACCCGGCGGCCGGTAAGCCGTTGTTCCGTGTCGATGGAGGCGCATTATAGGGATCCCGCTTCATAGCACAACCCTTTTTTTGGATCTTTTTTCTGAGTGGTTATAAATGATCCAGATTGGTGAGATCGCCAGCGATCCAAGCCAGAATAGGCTTGTCAGCTGCCTGAAATCGCATCAGGCTGCAATGAATTCAGCATAAAGGAGAACATGATGACTTCCCCCCTTCGCCCGTATAAACATCTCTTCCCGCAAACCGGCCAGCGCGTTATGGTCGATCCAAGTAGTGTCGTCGTCGGTGACGTCATTATGGAAGATGATGTCAGTATCTGGCCGCTGGTCGCGATTCGCGGCGACGTGAACCAGGTTCGCATTGGTGCCCGTAGCAATATTCAGGATGGCAGCGTACTGCACGTTACCCATAAGTCGGCGTCCAACCCGCAAGGCTTTCCGCTTATTATTGGCCAGGAAGTCACGGTAGGACATAAAGCGATGCTGCACGGCTGCACCATTGGCGATCGTGTACTGATCGGCATGGGGTCAATCCTGCTGGATGGTGTAATAGTAGAAGAAGAGGTGATGATTGGTGCCGGAAGTCTGGTGCCGCCGGGTAAACGACTGGAGAGCGGCTATCTATATCTCGGCAGTCCGGTCAGGCAAGTCCGTCCGCTCAATGAGCAGGAAAAAGAAGGGTTACGCTACTCGGCCAGCAACTATGTCAGCTGGAAAAATGATTACCTTGGCGCAGACAACCAGACCCAGCCCTGAGTATCGACCTCGTCCTGACGGATAGCCGCTTCGGCTTCCTCTTCCAAATCCCAGCGATGGTGCTGAAACAGCGCCATCGCTTCTCCCTCACCAAAGCGGGATCTTAATGCCTCAAGGCCGATGGCACAGGTCAGCCGCATGCCGTTAACCAGCACCGGAAAATAGATGGCCTGTTGTGCTGCGTCATAATGCTCATCATCGGGAAACTGGATTGCCTGATTCATGACTGCATGGCCTGCTTCAACTGCGCAATCACCGGGGTAATTTCTGGCATCACGCCATGCCATAGATGAAAGGCATGCGCCGCCTGGCCCACCAGCATACCTAATCCATCCGCCAGATGGCGTGCACCCTGCGTCTGGCACCACTGCAGGAAAGGCGTCAGCCCGCGTTGGTAGAACATGTCATAACAGCGCAGTTCAGAATGAATAAGTGTCACAGGCAGAGGCGGCGTTTTGCCGTCTACGCCGCTCGACGTTGCATTGATCACCAGATCAAAGGTTTTGCCTGCCAGCTGCTCAAAGCCACATGTAGCAATTGCGCCGCTTTGCCGGAACAGCTCTGCCAGCTCTTCGGCCCGGGCAGCGGTACGGTTGACGATGGTAATCGTGACCCCGGCTGACAGTAGCGGCAGGATCACGCCGCGGGCTGCCCCGCCTGCCCCCACCAGCAATACATTATCACCGGGTTTGATCATCGCCAGCCGCTGAAGATCGCTCAGTAAGCCAATGCCATCGGTATTATCACCAAAGATCTGACCGTTACTGAGTTTCTTCACGGTATTCACTGCACCCGAACGGGCAGCACGATCGCTGAGCTGATCGGCAAGCTCCCACGCCTGCTGCTTGAAAGGGAGAGTGACATTCGCGCCTTGCCCTCCCTGTTCAAAAAATGCAGTCAGCGCCTGCGGAAATCCCTCCAGTGGCGCGCAGATCCGCCCATAACGGTGCTCTATCCCCGTCTGTTCGGCAAAAGCCCGATGAATTAACGGTGATTTGCTGTGGTTGATGGGATTACCGAAAACGGCGAATTGGTCCATGAGTTAGCCCTGACGTATGAGTTCGCCGCTGATGACATCGCGGATTTCTGAGGGATTCTGCCGTCCACCGGTTTTACCCGATAAGACCGGAAAATCATCCCCAAACTGGCGCTTAACCTCTTCGACCGTGCGGCACGGAGGCTGGCCTGAAAGATTGGCACTGGTTGAAACCAGCGGTTTACCAAACGCGCGGCAAAGCGCCTGCACATCGGGATGATCGCTGACGCGAATAGCCAGAGAATCAAATTGCCCGGTTAACCAGCGTGGCGTCTGCGGTGGAACCGGCACCACAAAGGTCACCGGGCCCGGCCAGCAGGCGAACATCCGTTCACGCTGAATCACCGAAAGTTCGCGATCGGAGATATAGGGTTCGAGCTGCGAATAATCAGCAGCAATCAGGATCAGCCCTTTTTCGACCGGACGCTGTTTCAGCGCCAGCAATGCCATAACGGCAGACTCGCTGTCTGGATCGCAGCCCAGCCCAAACACCGCTTCAGTCGGATAGGCGATAACGGCCTGGCGGTTTAGTTGACCTACACAATGCTCAAGTGAGCCGGCGAGATGTTGATTATCCATAATGTCTCAGTTCTCTTCAGCGATGGCTTTGCCACAACTCTTACTGGCACAAAAGCGTTTAACGCCCTGCGCCGTCTTCTTTTCTACTAATAGCGGAAACTGGCAATAGGGGCAGGCGCCAGCCACGGGCGTCAGGTTCACCGCAAACTGGCAAGCCGGATAGCGATCGCAGGAATGAAAAGTTTTGCCGTAGCGTGAACGTCGCTGGACCAGCTTACCTTGCTGGCATTGCGGGCACGCCAGCGTGGTTTCATCCGGTTTATCGATGGTTTCGGTGTAACCGCATTCCGGGTAGTGGCTGCAGCCGATAAACATGCCAAAGCGCCCCTGCCGCAATACTTTATCCGCACCGCAGTCCGGACAGGCATGACCTTCCAGCACTTTGACTACGTGTCCGTCCGCCTGACTCTTCAGGGGCCGGATATAGTCACATGCAGGGTAGTTCGCGCAGCCCAAAAAAGGGCCGTGTTTACCGGAGCGTATAACCAGTTCTGCCCCGCAAGCGGGGCAGGGATCCTGTTTACGCACGGTGAAGAGTGCAGCTTTACTCATAACGATGAATGCATGAAAGGAAATTTAATGGAGCATACCTTCATTGACGTCGAATAGCAGTTCTTCCATTTGCTGATAAGCATTTTCACATCCAGGGACGTTAAACAACACCATCAGCACCACCCATTTGAGATCCTCTAAGTCAAACTCAGGGGTCTCAAGCGCCATGACGCGTTCGATGACCATTTCGCGCGTTTCCAGACTCAGCACCTGAATTTGTTCCAGGAAAAGCAGGAAACCACGGCTTTCAGCATCTAAACGGTTGCTCTCTTCATCGGTATAGATGCGCATAGAGAGCGGATCATTTGCCAGCAAAATTGGCGCAACCAGCCCTTCCTGATAGTCGGCCAACCTTTCTAACCAGTTCAACGCGCTGTAAATATCTTCACGATGAAACCCGGCATCCGTCAAGTCATCTGTCAATCTGTCCTGATCAACACCCATTTCTGCTTCGTTGTGGATATATGTCTCAAACAAGTACATGAGTACGTCGAACATGGCATGCCCTCCTCAATCGGACATAGCCGCCGGGTACAGCTGCGATCCATCCTGCTAACTCCAGTTCCAGCAACTGAGCTGAGATAACTGGCACAGGTTGGCCGGCACGTTCAGCGACAACGTCAACAGGTGTAACATCATCACCTACGTTAGCCAACACATCAGCAAATGGCAATGGAGCAACGTCACTGACATCAGAATAAATTTGGTCTGATTGTGTAACAGGCAACCAGTTCAGCGCGCTCGCCAGATCTTCCAGGATGTTATTCGGATGAGCCACCAGCAGCGCACCCTGCTGAATCAGCCAGTTAACCCCCTCACTCAACGGATTGCCCAATGCGCCCGGCAGTGCGTAGACATTGCGGTTCTGTTCCAGTGCATAACGGGCGGTAACCAGTGAGCCGCTCTTCAGCGACGCTTCAACCACCAGCACGCCGAGGCTTAAACCGCTAATGATACGATTACGGCGCGGAAAATTGTGTGGATGGGGAATGGTGGTCAGCGGAAACTCTGAGATAAGCGCGCCGCCCTGCTCAACAATCTCGCCGGCCAGCCGCAGGTGACTCTTCGGATAGAGGTGCTGAAGACCACTGCCTAACACCGCCATCGTTTTGCCACCAACGTTAAGGGCCGCCTGATGTGCCACACCGTCAATACCGCGAGCCAGGCCGCTGGTAATGGTAAGACCACTCAGCGCCAGCTGCTGGGCAAACCAGTCGCACCAGTAACGACCATAGTGCGACCCATTACGACTGCCCACCACGGCAAGCTGAGGATTATTCAGTACCACAGGATCACCCTGGACATACAGCAACGGCGGAAAGCGTGCGGTTTCCATTAACCGGGCAGGATAACCGGCATCCAGAGCGGTGAGCAGATGGTGATGGTGACTGTTTGCCAGCCAGTGTCGGATCTCATCTACCTGCTTTTCGGGCAGCGCTTGGTACTGCTGGCGTTGCGCGTCATCCAGTCCGGCCAGCATCAGATCGTCACCCGCAGCGTCCAGTTGATGGGCCATCTCAACCCAGCGTCTGCCGGTCATTCCGCTGACTGCTGCCAGCCGTACGTAGCGTGCTATTTTGTCCATCTCTGGCTCCCTGATCCCGCTTGCTTCCTGCCGCAGAATGCTGTCAATCAGCCCTCAAAAAGTCTACAATATGAGGTAGTAATCTTTTCTTAACCGAATACAGATCTGGATATTTATGTCAGTTTTGCAGGTATTACATTTCCCTGACGAGCGCCTTCGCAAAATCGCTGCGCCCGTCAAAGAAGTTAACGCAGACGTTCAGCGTATCGTTGATGATATGTTCGAGACCATGTACGCCGAAGAAGGTATCGGTCTGGCCGCTACTCAGGTGGACATCCATCAGCGCATCATCGTTATCGATGTTTCTGAAAGTCGTGAAGAGCGTTTGGTATTGATCAACCCTGAACTGCTGGAAAAAAGCGGCGAAACCGGTATCGAAGAGGGTTGTCTCTCTATCCCTGAACAGCGTGCCTTTGTGCCGCGTGCGGAACGGGTAAAAGTTCGTGCGCTGGATCGTGACGGCAACAGTTTTGAACTGGAAGCCAACGATCTGCTGGCCATTTGCATCCAGCATGAGATCGATCATCTGGAGGGCAAACTGTTTATTGATTATCTGTCGCCATTAAAACGCCAGCGAATCAAAACAAAGTTAGAGAAGCTGGCGCGCCAGAACGCGCAGGCTTCCTGAGCATCTAAGAAGGGATAAACGTGTCTGCCCCGCTAAAAATTATCTTTGCTGGCACACCTGACTTTGCAGCGCGTCATCTTGACGCGCTGCTTGCTTCTGAGCATCAGGTAGTTGGCGTATTCACGCAGCCCGACCGTCCCGCAGGTCGCGGTAACAAGTTAACGCCCGGCCCGGTTAAAACGCTGGCGCTGGCACATGATATTCCGGTTTATCAACCCCGGTCATTGCGACCTGAAGAGAACCAACAGCTGGTCGCCGATTTACAGGCCGATGTGATGGTTGTAGTGGCATACGGGCTGATTTTACCGAAAGCGGTGCTCGATATGCCGCGTCTCGGCTGTATCAATGTGCATGGTTCCCTGCTGCCGCGCTGGCGTGGCGCAGCGCCGATTCAGCGTGCGCTCTGGGCTGGTGACAGCGAAACCGGTATCACCATCATGCAGATGGATGTGGGCTTAGATACCGGTGATATGCTGCATAAACTGATCTGCCCGATCACCGCTCAGGATACCAGCGCGACACTGTACGACAAGCTGGCGCAACTCGGACCGCAGGGCTTGCTTGATACGCTGAGCTTACTCGCCAGCCAGCAGGCTGTGCCCGAAAAGCAGGATGATTCACTCGCTAATTACGCTGAGAAGCTGAGTAAAGAAGAGGCACGTCTGGACTGGACGCTGCCGGCCGAACAGCTCGAACGCTGTATCCGGGCATTTAACCCCTGGCCGATGAGCTTCTTCACGGTTGATGACCAGCCGGTTAAAGTCTGGCAGGCCAGCGTATTGCCCCACAGCGATCATCAGCCCGGTGAAATCATCCGAGCTGATAAGCATGGCATCCAGGTGGCTACCGCTCAGGGTGTGCTTAATCTGTTGCAGTTACAGCCCGCCGGTAAAAAACCGATGTCGGCTCAGGATCTTCTCAACTCGCGCCGGGAATGGTTTGAAGCTGGAACCCTTCTGGACTGACTCTCTGGCCCGGTCATGCACCGGGCTTTTTGTTTGATGACAAAACCCTATGAATAAATCAACCAACCTGCGTAGCCTCTGCGCTCAGCTCATTGAACGCGTTGTCGATAAAGGCGAATCGCTTAATACGGCGCTACCGGCGGCGCAGAAAAAACTCTCCGACAAAGACAGCGCCTTAGTGCAGGAGATTTGCTTTGGCGTGCTACGTACGCTGCCACAGCTTGAAGCCTTAATCGGTAAGCTGATGGAACGTCCGCTTACCGGTAAACAGCGTGTTTTGCACTATCTGATAATGGTCGGCCTCTATCAGCTGGAATATACCCGCGTTCCTGCTCACGCGGCGCTGGCTGAAACGGTTGCCGGTGCTGAGGTTCTGAAACGTACCAGCCTGAAAGGATTGCTGAACGGTGTTTTGCGTCAGTATCAGCGTCAGAGAGAAGAGTTGCTTGCCAGTATTCAGGATGGTCCGCAACGTTATCTTCATCCGGGCTGGCTGTTAAAGCGGTTACAGCATGCCTGGCCGGAACAGTGGCAGCAGATCGTAGAAGCAAACAACCTTCGTCCGCCGATGTGGTTGCGCGTCAACCGTCAGCATCACCACCGTGACGGATGGCTGGCAATGCTGACCGACAGCGGTAAACATGCGCATCCCGCCGCAGATGCACCGGATGCGCTGCGTCTTGAATCACCCGCGCCGGTCAGCCAGTTACCCGGCTTCGACCAGGGCTGGGTGACCGTTCAGGATTTATCAGCCCAGCGTTGCGCGTTACTGCTGGAGCCGCAGGATGGCGAGCAGATTCTTGATCTGTGCGCTGCGCCTGGCGGCAAAACAACCCACATTCTGGAAGTGGCTCCCAAGGCTCAGGTACTGGCAGTCGATGTGGATGCGCAGCGCCTTAAACGCGTGAATGAAAATCTTCAGCGTCTGGGTATGAAAGCTGAAGTGAAGCAGGGCGATGGACGCACCCCACAACAGTGGTGCGGCGAACGCCAGTTTGATCGTATTCTGCTGGATGCGCCCTGCTCGGCAACCGGCGTCATTCGTCGTCACCCGGATATTAAGTGGCTGCGTCGCGATCGCGACATCGCTGAACTGGCGAAGCTGCAAAGCGAAATTCTGGATGCGGTCTGGCCACTTCTCAAACCTGGCGGCACCCTGCTATACGCCACCTGTTCGATCCTGCCGGAAGAGAATCATCAGCAAATTGAAGCCTTTTTGCAGCGTCAGTCCGATGCTGAAGCACAACCGCTGCAGGATGCGCCGGCCAGTGGCTGGCAGGTCTTTCCTGAGTCTGAAGGCGGAGATGGTTTCTTCTACGCTAAGCTGTTAAAAAAAACGGATGCTAATTGAAATGAGCGTTGATGAGCGATGAAAATAATCATTCTGGGTGCAGGACAGGTCGGCGGGACGCTGGCAGAAAACCTGGTCGGTGAAAACAACGATATCACCGTGGTCGATACCGACGCATCGCGCTTACGTCATCTGCAGGATAAGTTCGACCTGCGCGTGGTGCAGGGTCATGGTTCGCATCCGCGGATATTGCGTGAGGCGGGCGCGGAAGATGCCGACATGCTGGTCGCCGTGACCAATTCCGATGAAACCAACATGATCGCCTGCCAGATCGCCTACTCACTTTTCAATACGCCTAACCGTATCGCCCGGATCCGCGCCGCAGACTATCTGCGCGATGCGGATAAACTGTTTATTCCTGAGGCGGTCCCTATCGATCATTTGATTTCACCCGAACAGTTAGTGATCGATAATATTTACCGTCTGATCCAGTATCCTGGTGCGTTACAGGTCGTGAATTTTGCTGAAGGCAAAGTCAGCCTGGCGGTGGTCAAAGCCTATTATGGCGGGCCGCTGGTTGGTAATCCGCTCTCAATTATGCGTGAGCACATGCCGCACATCGATACGCGTGTAGCCGCCATTTTTCGTCAGGATCGGCCTATTCGTCCGCAAGGCTCCACCATTGTTGAAGCGGGCGACGAAGTGTTTTTCATCGCCGCCAGCCAGAATATTCGAGCGGTGATGAGTGAAATGCAGCGACTGGAGAAGCCGTACAAACGCATCATGCTGGTGGGCGGCGGCAATATTGGTTTTGGTCTGGCGCAGCGGCTGGAGAAAAATTACAGCGTTAAGCTGATTGAACGTAATCCACAGCGCGCCGCAGAACTGGCGGAGCATCTGCAGGACACCATCGTCTTTTATGGTGATGCGTCAGATCAGGAGCTGCTGGCTGAAGAACATGTTGAGCAGGTTGATCTGTTCATTGCCGTCACTAATGACGATGAGGCCAACATCATGTCCGCCATGCTGGCGAAAAAGATGGGGGCCAAAAAAGTGATGGTGCTGATTCAGCGCCGCGCCTATGTCGACCTGGTGCAGGGCAGCGTGATCGATATTGCGATTTCGCCACAGCAGGCCACTATTTCAGCCTTGCTGGGCCACGTGCGTAAAGCTGATATCGTTGGCGTCTCTTCACTACGACGGGGCATCGCCGAAGCGATCGAGGCGATTGCACACGGTGACGAAACCACCTCACGCGTGGTCGGCCGCTCAATTGATGACATCAAATTGCCGCCTGGCACCATCATTGGTGCCGTAGTACGCGGCGATGATGTGATGATTGCCAACGACAACCTGCGCATTGAGCAAGGCGATCATGTCATCATGTTCCTGACCGACAAGAAGTTTGTTTCAGATGTGGAGCGTCTGTTCCAGCCGAGTCCGTTTTTCCTGTAACGGCAGCGTAATCATTGATGAATTAACCCAGCGGGAAACTGCCGCATAATTCCATGGGATGATGGCAAAAACAGCAGGGTTTGTTAGACTTTAGGGCATTGGCCAGGGCAAGGAGATAAGTATGAGTTTATTCAAAGAGTTTCGTGATTTCGCAATGCGCGGTAACGTGGTGGATCTGGCGGTGGGTGTGATCATCGGCGCCGCGTTTGGCAAGATCGTGTCATCATTAGTCGCCAACATTATTATGCCGCCGTTGGGTCTGCTGATTGGTGGTGTCGACTTCAAATCGTTTAGCTGGGTGCTTAAGCCTGCGGTCGGTGACACGCCTGCCGTTGTGATGCAGTACGGTGTGTTTCTGCAGACCATCTTCGACTTCGTAATCATCGCTTTTGCCATTTTCATGGCGATCAAACTGATGAACCGTCTCTATACTAAAAAAGAAGTCGAGAAGCCGGCTGCCAAGCCCTCTAATGAAGAAGTCCTGCTGACAGAAATTCGTGATTTGCTGAAGCAGCAAAATACCCGGGTTTAAAAAATAAGCCGCCTGCCGGGCGGTTTTTTTTCGCTCTGAAAGCAGAAGGCCAGTGATAAGATGCTGTCTTATCACTGGCCTCCCAGATCTGTCCCTTAACATGTTTATCTTTGCGCTTAAAACTCCCCTTCCCTTTTTGCTTCTGTTCAATGCGCTGCCGGAATAGTGGGTCATGTAACAGTGCTTCAATCGCATTGTCGCGAATCTGCCCTTTGGTATGCTGATATTTACTCATGGTTCCTCCTGTTGGAATCGCGAGATACTTTATTCCTTTGGCTGAAAAAAACAATATCTCTAACTGCTCAGACTCTCACCTCGTTCGAGGGCTTCAAGAATTGAGCACGAAACGCTACTGTGACTGTCACCACAGCAGGCATCCGACAGATGCTGGAGCGATCGCTGCATGGTTTCCAGCTCAGCAATCATCTGCGCGACCTCATTGAGGCGTTTTTCAACAATCGACTTCGACTCCTGGCAGGTGTGATGTGCCGGATCGACGCGGATTGAAAGCAACTCCCGGATAGCTTCAAGGCTGAAACCGAGTTTACGACCGTAGCGGATAAACTTCAGGCGTTGCAGATCGCTTTCACTGTATAAACGAAAACCTCCTTCGGTACGTCCGTCATGATCCATCATCTGCTGTTTCTCATAGAAACGGATGGTATCTGGCGTGACGTCGGCGAGTTTTGCCAACTGACCAATCCTGAACATCTACTTCTCCTGATTGAAACGTTGCTGAAGAGCGGCGGCATAGTCGCCATGCAGAAAATCGGTGCGCATGCCGGCTTGCTGAAGCCTGAGCTCAAGAACGTTAAGGCGGCGACACTGATCCTGATAACGCGGATCGGCGGGATCGAGCTGACGTAGCAGATCGTTAACTTCGATCGCTTCACGACGCAGTTCAAGTTCGGGCGGCAGGAAACCGGCGTTCTTTAGCAGCCGATAGCCGGCGCGAAGTTCAGGTGGTACATGACTGTCATCATCAAGCTGAAGCGGCTTGCCTTCACCAGGCAGTTGACTCAGCTCGCCCTTTTCCAGCGCGGCTTTAATGTGTTGTTCTGCAAGTTGATCAACCAGCCACATCGTAAACTCCTCAGCTCAGCGAATTACTCAGCCCTAAAGGTAGTAAATTTTGGGCAATAAAAAACCCGCCGAAGCGGGTTTTTTACTTTACTACAGATTACTCTGCAGCTGCTTCTGCTTGAGCTTCTGGACGATCAACCAGCTCGATGTATGCCATCGGAGCGTTGTCACCAGCGCGGAAGCCACACTTCAGAATGCGAGTGTAACCACCGGCACGGCTCGCGAAACGCGGGCCAAGCTCATTAAACAGTTTTGCCACGATCTCGTTATCACGAGTGCGGGCGAATGCCAGACGACGATTAGCTACGTTGTCGGTCTTGGCAAGAGTAATCAGCGGCTCAACTACGCGGCGCAACTCTTTGGCTTTCGGCAGAGTCGTCTTGATGATCTCATGACGAACCAGAGAGCCAGCCATGTTACGGAACATAGCCTGACGATGGCTGCTGTTGCGGTTCAGTTGACGACCACTCTTACGATGGCGCATGACCTTATCCTTCTCAGTGAAACCTTAACCTGTGATCGGGTTATTCATCAGCAATGCTTGCCGGCGGCCAGTTCTCAAGGCGCATGCCCAGAGAAAGTCCACGTGAGGCGAGCACATCTTTAATCTCAGTAAGAGATTTTTTACCCAGGTTAGGCGTTTTAAGCAGCTCAACCTCGGTACGCTGTACCAGATCACCGATGTAGTGGATAGCTTCTGCCTTAAGGCAGTTAGCAGAGCGGACAGTCAATTCCAGATCGTCAACAGGGCGCAGCAGGATCGGATCGAATTCTGGTTTCTCTTCTTTAACTTCCGGCTGACGTACATCACGTAAGTCAACGAAAGCTTCAAGTTGTTCTGCCAGAATGGTTGCCGCACGACGAATCGCCTCTTCAGGATCGATTGTACCGTTGGTTTCCATTTCGATGACCAGCTTATCCAGGTCGGTGCGCTGTTCGACGCGCGCTGCTTCAACATTGTAGGCAATACGGTCTACAGGGCTGTAGCAAGCGTCAACCAACAGGCGGCCGATTGGGCGCTCATCTTCTTCCGAATGAATTCGGGCAGAAGCCGGCACATAACCACGACCACGCTGAACTTTGATACGCATGCTGATAGCGGCGTTCTCATCGGTCAGATGGCAGATCACGTGCTGAGGCTTGACGATTTCGACATCACCATCATGGGTAATGTCGGCTGCAGTCACAGGGCCAATGCCAGATTTATTCAGGGTCAGAATGACTTCATCTTTACCCTGAACTCTTACCGCCAGCCCTTTCAGGTTGAGCAGGATTTCCAGGATATCTTCCTGTACGCCCTCTTTGGTGCTGTACTCATGTAGTACACCATCAATTTCAACCTCGGTCACCGCGCAACCCGGCATGGAAGAAAGCAGAATACGGCGCAGTGCGTTACCAAGAGTATGGCCAAAGCCACGCTCTAAAGGCTCAAGGGTCACCTTGGCGTGCGTCGAACTCACTTGCTCGATATCTACCAGGCGCGGTTTTAGAAACTCTGTCACAGAACCCTGCATTGTGTCCTCTCTTTGGTACTAAGCTTTACTTAGAGTAAAGCTCGACGATCAGGTGTTCGTTAATGTCCGCAGACAGATCAGTACGCTCAGGAATACGCTTGAACACACCTTCCATCTTAGTCGCATCAACTTCCAGCCAGGTTGGCTTTTCACGCTGCTCAGCCAGCTCCAGAGCGGCCTTCACGCGAGATTGCTTTTTGGCTTTCTCACGGATGCTAACGACATCATTCGGAGATACCTGATAAGAAGCGATGTTAACAACGCGGCCATTTACCAGAACAGACTTATGGCTCACCAGCTGACGTGCTTCCGCACGAGTGGCACCAAAGCCCATACGATAAACTACGTTGTCCAGACGGCCTTCCAGCAGAGCCAACAGGTTTTCACCGGTGTTGCCTTTCAGACGTGCTGCTTCTTTATAGTAGTTACGGAACTGACGCTCGAGCACGCCGTAGATACGACGAACTTTCTGCTTCTCACGTAACTGACCGCCGTAATCAGACAGACGCGGTTTACGCGCACCATGCTGACCAGGCGCTTGTTCGATCTTACACTTGGAATCAATCGCGCGAACGCCAGACTTAAGGAATAAGTCAGTGCCCTCACGACGGCTCAGCTTGAGCTTAGGACCCAAATATCTTGCCATTTTCTTTCTCCAACTATCCTAAAAAACGGGCGTTATACGCGACGTTTTTTCGGCGGACGACAACCGTTATGAGGGATCGGAGTCACATCAGTAATATTAGTGATGCGGAAACCAGCGGCGTTCAGTGCACGAATTGTTGATTCGCGACCCGGACCCGGACCCTTAACCATAACTTCCAGGTTCTTAATACCGTAATCTTTTACCGCTTCTGCACAGCGCTCTGCAGCGACCTGAGCAGCAAACGGAGTGGATTTACGTGAACCGCGGAAACCGGAACCACCGGCGGTTGCCCAACCCAGTGCGTTACCCTGACGATCAGTAATAGTAACGATGGTGTTGTTAAAAGAAGCATGGACATGAGCCACGCCATCTGAGACTTGTTTTCTTACACGCTTACGTGCACGAACTGGTGCCTTTGCCATTATTTACTCACCCCGATTATTTCTTGATCGGTTTACGCGGACCCTTACGGGTACGTGCGTTGGTCTTAGTACGCTGACCGCGAACCGGAAGACCACGACGATGGCGCAAACCACGGTAGCAACCAAGGTCCATAAGACGCTTGATGCTCAGGGTGATTTCACGGCGCAGATCACCTTCTACAACGAATTTCGCAACTGCATCACGCAGCTGATCAATTTGTTCTTCAGACAGCTCACTGATCTTAACATTTTCAGCAATACCCGTTGAAGCGCAGATGGCTTTAGAACGAGTTTTACCGATACCGAAGATCGAAGTTAATGCGATAACGGTATGTTTTTGATCAGGAATGTTAATGCCTGCTATACGGGCCACTATGCACTCCTATAATTAAATAAGCACGTCCCATGCTGAAAAGCCCGTTTTCAGGATACTCAAATGGAAACGCACTGACATACAAAAGATTGGCTGGCTAATCTAGCCAGCTCAACCCGACTTTGCAAGAAAAATATGTGACAAAATCAGCCTTGGCGCTGTTTATGCTTTGGCTCGGCGCTGCAGATCACACGGACGACACCGTCGCGACGAATGATTTTGCAGTTACGACATAATTTCTTGACGGAAGCACGAACTTTCATTTTTACTCTCCGTAACTTCTCAACCACCTGAATTAACGGCCGTAGCCCTTCAGGTTAGCTTTCTTCAATGCCGACTCGTACTGACTTGACATCATCAGAGTTTGCACTTGAGCCATAAAGTCCATGATGACGACCACTACGATGAGCAGTGAAGTACCGCCAAAGTAGAAGGGAACCTTCATCGCATCACGCATGAACTCCGGGATAAGGCAGATAAAAGTGATGTACAGCGCACCAATTAAGGTTAACCGCGTCATAACTTTATCGATGTACTTCGCCGTTTGCTCTCCCGGACGAATTCCCGGTACGAATGCACCAGACTTCTTCAGGTTATCTGCTGTTTCACGTGGGTTGAAAACCAACGCCGTATAGAAGAAACAGAAGAAGATGATTGCAGTCGCATAGAGTAGCACATAAAGCGGCTGTCCTGGCTGCAAATACAGCGAAATTGTTGTCAGCCAGTTCCAACCGGTACCGCCCCCGAACCACGATGCAATCGTTGCCGGGAACAGAATAATGCTGGAAGCAAAAATAGCCGGGATTACGCCCGCCATGTTCACTTTCAACGGTAAATGTGTGCTCTGTGCAGCGTAGACACGACGACCTTGCTGACGTTTTGCATAGTTCACCACAATGCGGCGTTGACCACGTTCAACGAAAATAACAAAGAAGGTCACGGCGAATACGAGTACTGCAACCAACAGCAACAGAAGGAAGTGCAGGTCACCTTGCCGCGCTTGCTCGATGGTATGGCCAATGGCCGGCGGGAGACCCGCAACAATACCTGCGAAGATAATGATCGAAATACCGTTACCGATACCGCGTTCAGTAATCTGTTCGCCCAGCCACATCAGGAACATTGTCCCTGAGACCAGACTGACAACAGCGGTAAAGTAGAAAGCAAAGCCTGGATTCATCACCAGGCCCTGCATTCCTGGCATATTCGGCAGACCGGTAGCAATACCGATCGACTGGAATATGGCCAATACCAACGTACCGTATCGGGTGTACTGGCTAATCTTACGACGGCCAGCCTCCCCTTCTTTCTTAATTTCCGCTAACGCTGGATGAACCACCGTTAATAACTGGATGATAATCGATGCCGAAATATACGGCATGATACCCAGTGCGAAAATAGAAGCACGGCTGAGAGCACCACCAGAGAACATGTTAAACATTTCAATGATGGTGCCACGCTGTTGTTCAAGCAGTTTGGCAAGTACAGTGGCATCAATACCAGGGATCGGAATGAAAGAGCCAATACGGAAGACAATCAGTGCACCGATTACAAACAGCAGTCTGCGTTTCAGTTCACCAAAGCCGCCTTTGGCGCTTTGAAAATCTAACCCCGGTTGTTTAGCCATCTGCTACTTATTCCTCAATTTTACCGCCAGCAGCTTCGATTGCAGCACGAGCACCTTTGGTGACACGCAGGCCGCGAACCGTTACCGGTGCAGAAACTTCACCAGAAAGAATTACTTTAACGAATTCAATCTGGACACCGATAATGTTGGCCGCTTTCAGCGTATTCAGGTCTACGATACCGCCTTCAACTTTCGCCAGATCA
The DNA here is from genome assembly GCF_050432985.1 of Pantoea sp. AN62. Classification (NCBI taxonomy): domain Bacteria; kingdom Pseudomonadati; phylum Pseudomonadota; class Gammaproteobacteria; order Enterobacterales; family Erwiniaceae; genus Pantoea; species Pantoea sp. AN62. The sequence goes on from NZ_JBNPYB010000006.1 coordinate 15,419, forward strand.
GACAGACGAATCTCTGTGGTGATCATTGATTTGCGAGAGGTGAAACCGAATTTCGGCAGACGACGATACAGAGGCATCTGACCGCCCTCGAAACCGCGACGTACGCCACCGCCAGAACGTGAGTTCTGACCTTTGTGACCACGACCACCGGTTTTACCGAGACCAGAACCGATACCACGACCCAGACGCTTGCTCGCGTGCTTAGACCCTTCGGCCGGAGACAGAGTATTTAGACGCATCTCTTACTCCTCCACTTTAACCATATAGGAAACCGCGTTAACCATACCGCGTACTGCAGGCGTATCTTCACGCTCAACGGTGTGGCCAATACGACGCAGACCCAGGCCAACCAGAGTGGCTTTATGCTTAGGCAAACGGCCAATAGCACTGCGGGTTTGAGTGATTTTAATAGTCTTAGCCATCGTGATTACCCCAGAATTTCTTCAACGGATTTACCACGCTTAGCAGCGACCATTTCCGGAGATTTCATATTGCCCAGGCCGTCGATAGTTGCACGAACCACGTTAATCGGGTTGGTGGAACCATAGGCTTTTGCCAGAACGTTATGAACTCCAGCGACTTCCAGGACGGCGCGCATTGCACCACCGGCAATAATACCGGTACCTTCAGAAGCCGGCTGCATGAACACGCGGGAACCCGTGTGTGCACCTTTTACTGGGTGCTGCAGGGTGCCGTTGGTCAGCGCGACGTTAACCATGTTGCGACGGGCTTTCTCCATCGCTTTCTGGATCGCTGCTGGAACTTCACGCGCTTTACCGTAACCAAAACCAACGCGACCGTTACCATCGCCTACCACAGTCAGTGCTGTGAAGGAGAAAATACGACCACCTTTAACAGTTTTAGATACACGGTTTACCGCGATCAGTTTTTCCTGCAGTTCGCCAGCTTGTTTCTCGATGTGTGCCATCTTAGACCTCTACCTTAGAACTGAAGGCCAGCTTCACGGGCAGCATCTGCCAGTGCCTGGACGCGACCATGATATTGGAAACCGGAACGGTCGAAAGAAACACCAGTGATGCCTTTTTCGATTGCGCGTTCTGCAATAACTTTACCTACTGCAGCTGCGGCTTCTTTATTACCGGTATACTTCAGTTGTTCAGTGATAGCTTTTTCTACTGTAGAAGCAGCGACCAGAACTTCGGAACCGTTCGGGGCGATTACCTGTGCGTAAATATGACGCGGGGTACGATGTACCACCAGGCGAGTAGCACCCAGCTCTTTGAGCTTGCGACGTGCACGGGTCGCACGACGGATACGAGCAGATTTCTTATCCATAGTGTTACCTTACTTCTTCTTAGCCTCTTTGGTACGCACGACTTCGTCGGCGTAACGGACACCCTTGCCTTTATAAGGCTCAGGACGACGGTAGGCGCGCAAGTCAGCTGCAACCTGGCCGATCAGCTGTTTATCAGCGCCTTTCAGCACGATTTCAGTCTGAGTCGGACACTCTGCAGTGATACCCGCGGGCAGCTGGTGATCGACTGGATGAGAAAAGCCCAGAGACAGGTTTACCACGTCGCCTTTAACGGCTGCACGATAACCTACACCAACCAGCTGCAGCTTCTTAGTGAAGCCTTCGGTAACACCGATAACCATTGCGTTCAGCAGCGCGCGAGAAGTACCCGCCTGCGCCCAGCCGTCAACGAAACCTTCGCGCGGAGCGAAAGTCAGAGCGTTGTCAGCATGCTTAACTTCAACAGCATCATTGATAGTACGAGTCAGCTCGCCGTTTTTACCTTTAATCGAAATTACCTGACCGTTGAGTTTTACCTCTACGCCGGCAGGAACAACGACAGGTGCTTTAGCAACACGAGACATAGTATCCTCCGATTACGCTACGTAGCAGATAATTTCGCCACCAAGACCTGCCTGGCGCGCTGCACGATCAGTCATGACACCTTTAGATGTAGAAACTACAGCGATGCCCATACCAGCCATTACCTTTGGCAGCTCATCTTTTTTCTTATAGATGCGCAGACCAGGACGGCTTACTCGCTGAATGCTTTCCACAACCGCTTTGCCCTGGAAATACTTAAGAGTCAGTTCCAGTTCCAGCTTGGTGTCGCCTTCGATTTTGAAATCTTCAATATATCCTTCTTCCTTCAGAACGTTGGCAATTGCCAATTTCAGCTTGGAGGAAGGCATGGTGACCGCAACTTTGTTCGCGGCCTGACCGTTACGGATACGGGTCAGCATATCCGCGATCGGATCTTGCATGCTCATCTGTGTTACTCCCGTGATTCAATTGGTGACAATTACCAGCTAGCCTTCTTCAGGCCCGGGATTTCACCGCGCATGGCGGCTTCGCGGACCTTGATACGGCTCAACCCAAACTTCCGCAGGAAACCGTGCGGACGACCTGTTTGACGGCAGCGGTTACGCTGACGTGAAGGGCTGGAATCACGCGGCAGACTCTGCAGCTTCAGAACGGCATTCCAACGATCTTCGTCGGAAGCGTTCACATCAGAAATGATCGCTTTCAGTTCAGCGCGTTTTGCGAAGAATTTGTCTGCTAATTTCACACGCTTAACTTCGCGTGCTTTCATAGATTGCTTAGCCATTAAGTAACCCTACCTTACTTACGGAACGGGAAGTCAAAGGCAGCCAGCAGAGCACGGCCTTCATCATCAGATTTCGCAGTAGTGGTAATGGTAATATCCAAACCACGAACGCGATCGACTTTGTCGTAGTCGATTTCTGGGAAGATGATCTGCTCACGTACACCCATGCTGTAGTTGCCACGACCATCGAATGACTTAGCGGACAAGCCACGGAAGTCACGGATACGTGGAACAGCAATGGTGATCAGACGCTCAAAGAACTCCCACATGCGTTCGCCACGCAGAGTTACTTTACAGCCGATCGGATAGCCCTGACGGATTTTGAAGCCTGCAACTGATTTGCGTGCTTTGGTGACCAGCGGTTTTTGACCGGAGATTGCTGCCAGGTCAGCTGCTGCGTTATCCAGCAGTTTCTTGTCAGCGATCGCTTCACCAACACCCATGTTCAGGGTGATCTTCTCGACCCGAGGGACTTGCATGACAGAATTGTAGCCAAACTCTGTCATGAGTTTCTGGACTACTTCGTCTTTGTAGTAATCATGCAGTTTCGCCATCGTACTACTCCAAATTACTTGATAGTTTCGCTGTTAGACTTGAAGAAACGGACTTTTTTGCCGTCTTCGAATCTAAAGCCTACACGGTCAGCCTTACCAGTTGCCGCATTGAACAGTGCAACGTTAGAAACCTGAATTGCAGCTTCTTTTTCAACGATGCCACCTGGTTGGTTCAGAGCCGGAACCGGCTTCTGATGTTTCTTCACCAGGTTGATACCTTCAACGATGACCTTACCAGAAGACAGGACATTCTTAACTTTACCGCGCTTACCTTTATCTTTACCGGTTAACACGATAACTTCGTCGTTACGACGGATTTTAGCTGCCATTGTTCGCTCCTTAGAGTACTTCTGGTGCCAGAGAGATAATTTTCATGAACTTTTCAGTACGAAGTTCACGAGTTACCGGCCCAAAAATACGCGTACCGATAGGCTGCTCACTGTTATTGTTTAAAATAACGCATGCATTACCATCGAAGCGAATGACAGAACCGTCCGGGCGACGAACACCCTTCCTGGTGCGCACCACTACCGCCTTCAGGACATCACCTTTTTTGACTTTACCACGAGGAATTGCTTCCTTGATGGTAACTTTGATGATGTCACCGACGCCTGCGTAGCGACGGTGCGAGCCACCCAGAACCTTGATACACATTACGCGACGTGCACCGGAGTTGTCGGCGACGTTCAGCATAGTCTGTTCTTGGATCATTTTAGTGCTCCGCTAATGTCAACTACTACTTCGGGACCTAAACCTCAGGTCGTTAGAAAGCCCCATAATTGAGGGCGCGGCATTGTAACACCGGTTCTCACAGATGGGTAGAAAAAATAAACGGCTCTCAATCGAGCCGCTGATTTTCCCTGATGACAGGGAGGGCGTATTCTAGGGAATAGTGCGAACAGTAGCAAATGTAATCTGCCTTATTTTTCGTCGCTTCTGTAATAAAGTGTCCGATTGGCCCCTTTCACCCGTTTAGTGGCCAGTTGGTTATGCTGGCGCGGCGGTGCTGGCAGTTTAATTCCGCTCAGTTGACCGTTACGTACCCTGAGCTGTTGATGCTGTTGTATGCCGCCGGCCCCGAATCAGAGAACATCTGCGGCGAAACCGATCGTGCCCTGCCCCGTCCAGCCCTACCCGGCCCAGGTCAAAAACCGCCAGTTCGGCCATCATGCCGGGAGCAATTATTGCCTCATCATCACGTTTAAGCACTTTCCCGCCTCTCAGCATTGCCAGTTCAGGCACCTGACGCGCCGTCAGCGCATCGGGACCCAACCCCAGCCGTTGCAGCAGCATCGCCTGGCGCGCTTCTGATGTCATGTCTGCGCTGACATTAGAGGCAGAGTCCTCGACGCCAAACCCGACGGGGACAACGGCGTCGCACATATGGCGCAACGGGGCGATACCCGAGTCAGGCAGCATGCTGGCGCAGGGACAATGCGCGCTACTCGTCCCGCTATCGGCGAACAGCTCAATGCCTTAGGGAGCCAGCTTAACGTGGTGTGCATGCCAGACGTCAGGATCTACCCAGCCGAGGACCTCCAGGTACTGTGCCGGCATCATATTGAATTTCTCTCGGCAATAACGGATATCGTTACCATTTTCCGCCAGATGAATATGCACCGAGACACCGTACTGACGGCCAGCGGTGCAGACAGCTTTATCAACTCACGACTGACAGAAACTGGCGAACATGGCGCCACCACCGCATTATCCCATGACAGGCGTCGCGATAACGCGCTAATCCCCGTTAGGTAGCGGTTAACATCGTCGCCTCATCCTCCACCAGACTGTCGGGCGTCAGGCCACCGCGCGGCTGCCCCACACTCACACTGCCGCCACTGGCATGGAAATTATTCCCTTTACGGTGGCCGCCTCAATGCGTTCATCAAGCTGGTAGTCGTTGGGATCGTGATACCGATGATCGCTGGTGGTGGTACAGCCCGTTAGCATCAACTCTTCTATCGATATCTGGGTTGAGATGTGTAACCTGTCTGGCATCGGATCCTGCCACAGCGGATAACGTTGCATCAGTCAGTAGAACAGCGCACCGTTTACACCACGGAGTGGTACACATAACGGCGTTCTTTGCATGCTATCACCGGCGGGTTACCCCTGAGGGGCAGTTGTTGATAGCGGCAGGCCAATCGTCAGCAGCGCAGCTTGCAGCGACGGTGCCGGGCGAGGTTTTGGCTTCTCTTCACGACTTGTGCGCTAGCCACATGTAACCCGCCTTTTACAGCCCGCAGTTGTTAAACCACCCTGACCAAACGCCACAGCCAGTCCACCGCACAGCTGATCCTCATCGAGGATGTGCCGTTGATTTAAGGATCGCTATCCGCTCCACAGGCAAAAAAAAACCCCCTGCCGAAGCAGAGGGTTTTCTCAGAAAAAACCATTCTTATTACAGAACAGCTTTCTCAATTACGCGAACCAGGGTCCAGGATTTAGTCTTGGACAGTGGACGGCATTCGCGGATTTCTACCACGTCGCCAATTCCACATTCATTGTTCTCGTCATGGATGTGCAGCTTAGTCGTACGTTTGATGAATTTGCCGTAGATCGGGTGTTTCACGAAACGTTCGATAGCAACAACTGCAGATTTCTGCATTTTGTCACTTACTACACGACCCTGCAGAGTACGGATTTTATCGGTCATTACGAACCCGCCTTCTCAGTCAGTAAAGTCTTAACGCGTGCAACATCACGGCGCACTTGCTTCAGCAGATGGGTCTGCTGCAGTTGGCCAGATGCTGCCTGCATGCGCAGGTTAAATTGCTCACGCAGCAGATTAAGCAGCTCAGTGTTCAGCTCTTCAACGCTTTTTTCACGCAGCTCTGTTGCTTTCATTACATCACCGTCTTAGTTACAAAGGTGGTTTTGATAGGCAGTTTTGCTGCTGCCAGCTTGAATGCTTCACGGGCCAGCTCTTCTGGTACGCCGTCCATTTCATACAGGACTTTACCAGGCTGGATCAGGGCAACCCAATACTCCACGTTACCCTTACCTTTACCCATACGCACTTCCAGCGGCTTCTCGGTGATCGGTTTGTCCGGGAATACTCGGATCCAGATCTTACCTTGACGCTTAACTGCACGGGTCATAGCACGACGTGCTGCTTCGATCTGACGAGCAGTCAGACGACCACGGCCAACAGCTTTCAGACCGAAAGTACCGAAGCTGACATCCGTACCCGCAGCCAGACCGCGGTTACGGCCTTTGTGCACTTTACGGAATTTCGTACGCTTTGGTTGTAACATCAGCGACTCTCCTTACTTACGGCCTTTACGCTGCTGCTTTTTAGGTTGAGCAGCCGGTTCCGGTTGTTCAACAGCAGCCATACCACCCAGGATCTCACCTTTGAAGATCCATACCTTAACGCCGATTACACCATAAGTGGTGTGGGCTTCAGAGGTGTTGTAGTCAATGTCAGCACGCAGAGTGTGCAACGGCACGCGACCTTCACGATACCATTCGGTACGTGCGATCTCGGCGCCGCCCAGACGGCCGCTAACTTCAACTTTAATCCCCTTCGCGCCCAGACGCATGGCGTTCTGAACCGCACGCTTCATAGCACGACGGAACATCACACGACGCTCCAGCTGTGAAGTGATGCTGTCAGCTACCAGTTTCGCGTCCAGTTCCGGCTTACGGACTTCAGCGATATTAATCTGTGCAGGAACGCCAGCGATGTTCGCGACGACCGTGCGCAGTTTTTCTACGTCTTCACCTTTCTTACCGATCACGATGCCCGGACGAGCAGTGTGAATAGTCACACGGATGCTCTTCGCTGGACGCTCGATAACGATACGAGATACAGACGCTTTAGCCAGTTCTTTTGTCAGGAACTGACGTACTTTAAAGTCGCTGTCCAGGTTGTCAGCGAATTCTTTGGTGTTCGCAAACCAGGTAGAGTTCCATGGTTTTACAATACCCAGGCGAATACCATTAGGATGTACTTTCTGACCCATTGCTAGTCTCCAGAGTCTCAGCGATCGGACACAACCACAGTAATGTGGCTGGTGCGCTTCAGGATGCGATCTGCACGACCTTTGGCACGCGGCATAATGCGTTTCATGGTCGGACCTTCATCTACGAAAATTTTCGTGATTTTCAGATCGTCGATATCAGCGCCATCGTTGTGTTCGGCGTTAGCAATGGCAGATTCCAGGACTTTCTTAACCAGTACAGCCGCTTTCTTGTTGGTGTAGGTTAAAATATCCAGAGCCTGCGACACTTTCTTACCGCGAATCAGGTCCGCCACCAGGCGTACCTTCTGAGCAGAAGAACGAGCATGGCGATGTTGAGCAATAGTTTCCATCTCTTCCTCCTACTTATTTCTTCTTGGCTTTTTTATCAGCCGCGTGACCGCGATAAGTACGTGTCGGCGCGAATTCACCCAGTTTGTGACCAACCATTTCGTCGGAAACAAAGACAGGAACGTGCTGACGACCATTATGGACAGCGATGGTCAAACCGATCATGTTAGGAAAGATCGTTGAACGACGGGACCAAGTGCGCAAAGGCTTCTTGTCACCGCTTTCCACCGCTTTCTCTACCTTCTTCAGCAAGTGCAGGTCAATAAAAGGACCTTTCTTGAGAGAACGTGGCATGGCTTATCCTCTAATATTATTTGCTACGGCGACGTACGATAAATTTATCAGTACGCTTGTTGCTACGGGTCTTCTTACCTTTGGTCTGAACGCCCCACGGAGTTACCGGGTGCTTACCAAAGTTACGACCTTCACCACCACCGTGCGGGTGATCAACTGGGTTCATCGCGGTACCACGAACGGTCGGACGAACACCACGCCAACGGGCTGCACCAGCTTTACCCAGAACGCGCAGCATATGCTCAGCGTTGCCGACTTCGCCCAGTGTTGCGCGGCAGTCAGATTCGACTTTACGCATTTCACCAGAACGCAGACGCAGGGTAACGTAAGAACCTTCACGCGCAACGATCTGCACGTAAGCACCGGCTGAGCGAGCAATCTGACCGCCTTTGCCTGGTTTCATTTCTACGTTATGCACGGTAGAACCCACCGGGATGTTACGCATCGGCAGAGTGTTACCTGCTTTGATCGCAGCATCAACGCCAGATTGGATCTGGTCGCCGGCTTTCAGGCCTTTAGGGGCCAGGATATAACGGCGCTCGCCGTCTTTGTACAGAACCAGTGCGATGTTCGCAGAGCGGTTCGGATCGTACTCAAGACGTTCAACAACTGCCGGGATACCATCTTTGTTGCGTTTGAAATCAACCAGACGGTAAGCCTGCTTATGACCACCACCGATGTGACGGGTAGTGATGCGACCGTTGTTGTTGCGGCCACCGGATTTGCTGTTTTTTTCCAGCAATGGAGCAAACGGCTTGCCCTTGTGCAGCTCTGGGTTCACCACTTTTACGACGTGGCGACGACCCGGAGATGTCGGTTTACATTTAACAACTGCCATTGTCTTTCTCCTCCGACTTACTCAGCGCCGCCGACGAAGTCCAGATTCTGGCCTTCCTTCAGGGTGACGTAAGCTTTTTTCCAGTCGCTACGACGACCGATACGCTGTCCGTGACGCTTAACTTTACCCTTAACTACTAGGGTGTTTACGTCTTTCACTTCTACTTCGAACAGTTTCTCAACAGCAGCAACGATCTCTGCTTTGGTCGCGTCATTAGCTACTTTGAGTACGATGGTATTGGTTTTTTCCATCGCGCTAGATGCCTTTTCAGATACGTGCGGTGCGCGCAGTACTTTCAGCAGACGTTCTTCACGGATCATGCCAGCATCTCCTCAACTTGCTTAACTGCATCAGCAGTCATAACGACTTTGTCGAAGGCGATCAGGCTAACTGGGTCGATACCTGATGCATCACGCACGTCAACCTTGTACAGGTTACGCGCAGCCAGGAACAGATTCTCATCCAGTTCGCCAGTGATGATCAGCACGTCTTCCAGCGCCATGTCTTTCAGTTTCTGTACCAGCAGCTTGGTTTTCGGTGCTTCTACAGCGAATGATTCGACAACGATCAGACGATCTTGACGTACCAGTTCGGACAGGATGCTTTTCAGCGCGCCGCGGTACATCTTTTTGTTAACTTTTTGACTGTGGTCCTGCGGCTTCGCAGCAAAGGTCACGCCACCTGAACGCCAGATTGGGCTCTTTACAGAACCTGCACGCGCACGGCCGGTGCCTTTTTGACGCCATGGCTTTTTGCCTGAACCGGTTACTTCTGCACGCGTTTTCTGCGCACGAGTACCCTGGCGGGCGCCAGATGCGTAAGCAACAACAACCTGGTGAACCAGCGCTTCGTTGAAATCACGACCGAAGGTAGTTTCGGAAACAGTCAGCGCGCTCTGCGCGTCTTTCAATACTAATTCCATTGCTATCCCCTTACGCCTTCACAGCTGGTTTAACGATCAGGTCGCTACCGGTTGCACCCGGGACAGCACCTTTAACCAGCAGCAGGTTGCGCTCAGCGTCAACACGTACTACGTCCAGACTCTGAACGGTTACGCGCTCATTACCCAGCTGACCTGCCATTTTCTTGCCTTTGAACACTTTGCCCGGAGTCTGGTTCTGACCGATTGAACCCGGAACGCGGTGAGACAAGGAGTTACCGTGAGTCGCGTCCTGGGTACGGAAGTTCCAGCGCTTAACGGTACCGGCGAAACCTTTACCTTTAGAGGTACCGGTTACGTCAACTTTTTTAACTTCAGCGAAAATCTCAACGCTGATGCTCTGACCTACAGAGTATTCTTCACCTTCAGCGGTGCGGAATTCCCACAGGCCACGGCCAGCTTCAACGCCAGCTTTAGCAAAATGACCAGCTTCAGGTTTGGTCACACGGTTTGCTTTTTTAGCACCGGTGGTAACCTGAATTGCTTGGTAACCATCGTTTTCCAGGCCTTTGACCTGAGTAACGCGGTTCGCTTCAACTTCGATTACGGTGACGGGGATAGAAACGCCATCTTCAGTGAAGATGCGGGTCATGCCCACTTTTTTACCGACTAAACCAATCATTGTTTCAACCTCTCAATCGCTCGATGACCTGATTAACCCAGGCTGATCTGCACGTCAACACCGGCAGCCAGATCCAGACGCATCAGAGCATCAACGGTTTTTTCAGTTGGCTCAACGATGTCTACCAGACGCTTGTGAGTGCGGATTTCGTACTGATCACGCGCATCTTTGTTAACGTGCGGAGAGATCAGAACGGTAAAGCGCTCTTTGCGGGTTGGCAGCGGGATCGGACCACGAACCTGCGCACCAGTGCGCTTGGCGGTCTCAACGATTTCCGCGGTTGATTGATCGATCAGACGATGATCAAACGCTTTAAGACGGATACGGATTCTTTGGTTCTGCATGAGACCAGAGCTCCAAACTTTTTATAGACGAAAAAAATTACTACTCGAGCCCATTACGATTGATGGGAGAGTGTAATCGTTCAGCATATAACTCCCCAATTGGGAGTATTGTCAGGCGGCCTAAAATTCTGCCGTCTGCGATTCTGCTCGAATCGCGCCTGCAATATCTGCAGGCCCGCGCATTATACGTAAATCTGCTCAGGAAGCAACCCGTGTTGTCGTTTTAACCGGGTTTGTCGTCTGTGCTTTTCAGATCTGCCTCGCACTGCCCTGCTATCCTGCGGTCGGGTCGGCCACTTTTGCTGTGCGCTGCTTTCCGGCCCAGGCATTTCTATCATGACAGGCAATCTGGTTATGGGCAGAGTCAGCTCAGACCCGTTGCTGAATCAGGAGCCCTGACCGTGCCGCATTACTTCATGATCGATGTTGTCATTTTTATTGTCGCCAGCGCTCTGGGTAGTTTTATCGCTCTGGTCTGTCAGCGCTTCTCTCCGACTGATTCGTCCGCCGAGTGGTTCCATTCACTCTGCGTCCCCGGCTCGCAATGTGAGCACTGTCAGCGCCCCTTGTTATGGCGCGATCGTTTACCGCTGATTAGCTGGCCAGCCTTACGCGGTAAATGTCGCGTCTGCCGCCACCCCTTTAGTCCGCACAGCCTGGTTGTCGAAACACTGGTAGCGCTGCTGTGCCTGCTGGCGTTTAATACCTTTGAGCAGATAACCGACAGCCTGTTCATTATTGCCAGCTCGTGTCTGCTGCTCGTGCTGGCCGCGATTGACCGCCGGCATTTCTGTCTTCCGGACCCGCTCAACTATATGCTGCTCTGGCTCGGCTTAACCCATGCACTGACCACAGGATCGGCAACGGCCGCAGTCATCGGTGGCCTGGCGGGCTACAGCACGCTATGGCTGCTGGGATGGGGGTATCGGCTAGCCCGGGGCATTGATGGGCTGGGATATGGCGACATGAAGCTGTTTGCGGCGCTGGGAACCTGTTGTGGCTGGCAGGCACTTCCCTGGATTGCAGTAGGGGCAACCTCTCTGGCGTTAGGGACGGTACTGGTCGGGCGGTGGCGAGGGCCAACAGAGCGAGGTAACAGCCCGCTGCCGTTTGGCCCATTCCTGGCCATTGCGGGCTGGATGATGATGGTGTTGCAGACGCGGTTTACTCTTCTTTGATCTGCGCCTGCAGGTAATTCTGAATGCCCATTTTGCGGATAAGCTCAAGTTCGGTTTCAATCCAGTCGATGTGATGCTCTTCATCCGCCAGGATTTCAATCATCATGTCCCGACTGACGTAGTCATGGACTTTGTCTGCGTAGGCAATCGCCTCACGCAAATCTTTTGCGCCTTCCAGCTCCAGGTTGAGATCGGAACCCAGCATCTCTTCGACATCTTCACCAATGCGCAGCCGGCCTAAATCCTGCAGATTGGGAATACCCTCCAGAAACAAAATGCGTTCAATGTACTTGTCGGCATGCTTCATCTCATCGATTGATTCATGGTATTCGACATCGTTGAGGCGGATCAGCCCCCAGTTTTTGAACATGCGCGCATGCAAAAAATACTGGTTGACGGCAACCAGCTCATTTCCAAGCAGTTTATTGAGATGACTGATAACTTTTATATCGCCCTTCATTGTTAACCCTCCGCGTCCGGTTTATTAGAGCGTAGATGCGGTTAAAAAGAAGTCAAAAAAACGCGACAAATAATGTGGTTATTAGCACGCAGCACAGAGTGCGTGACGCTCAGTCATGTGCTTTATGCTCAGGCTATCTCTTTATACAGCGGGGCATGTTGCATCTCTGAATCCATGATTTCACGCGCGGCACGAATACACTTACCACACTGCTTTCCAACCGGGACAAACTGCCGAAGCTGCTGGATAGATCGGGGCTGATAGCGGCGAACGACTTCACGAAGGGTTTTATCACTTATGGCATTACACAGGCAGACGTACATTGACTCATCACTCTGGTACATTTTCTGCACATAGTGTAAATGCGAATCGTTTTTATTTCAAACCCAGCCTTTGTAGGGATATCCCCTTTTCCGACCGGCAAAAAAAAAGAGCACCGAAGTGCTCTTTTTACTCTGTTGCAGTGGCCGTTTGCACGACCACAGCAGGTATCACAATTAAGCGATAACTTTAGCAACAACACCCGCGCCAACGGTACGGCCGCCTTCGCGGATTGCGAAGCGCAGACCTTCGTCCATTGCGATTGGGTGGATCAGGGTAACAACCATTTTGATGTTGTCGCCTGGCATTACCATCTCAACGCCTTCTGGCAGCTCAACTGAGCCCGTTACGTCAGTAGTACGGAAGTAGAACTGAGGACGGTAGCCTTTGAAGAACGGAGTATGACGGCCGCCTTCGTCTTTAGACAGAACGTAAACTTCTGACTCGAACTGGGTGTGTGGCTTGATGCTGCCTGGCTTAGCCAGAACCTGACCACGCTGGATGTCTTCACGCTTGATACCGCGCAGCAGAACACCACAGTTTTCGCCTGCCTGACCCTGGTCCAGCAGCTTACGGAACATCTCAACACCGGTACAGGTTGATTTCGCAGTATCTTTGATACCCACGATTTCAACTTCGTCGCCGACTTTAACGATGCCGCGCTCAACACGACCGGTAACAACAGTACCACGGCCAGAGATTGAGAATACGTCTTCGATTGGCAGCAGGAACGGCATGTCGATCGCACGCTGTGGCTCTGGAATGTAGTTATCCAGGTGCTCAGCCAGTTCGATGATTTTCGCTTCCCACTCAGCTTCGCCTTCCAGCGCTTTCAGAGCAGAACCACGAACGATTGGAGTGTCGTCGCCTGGGAAGTCATATGCTGACAGCAGGTCACGAACTTCCATCTCAACCAGTTCCAGCAGCTCTTCATCATCAACCATGTCGCACTTGTTCAGGAACACGATGATGTAAGGAACGCCAACCTGACGACCCAGCAGGATGTGCTCACGGGTCTGTGGCATTGGGCCATCAGTCGCAGCAACAACCAGGATCGCGCCGTCCATCTGCGCAGCACCGGTGATCATGTTTTTCACATAGTCGGCGTGGCCTGGGCAGTCAACGTGTGCATAGTGACGAGTCGGGGTTTCATACTCAACGTGTGAAGTGTTGATGGTGATACCACGTGCTTTCTCTTCTGGTGCGTTATCGATCTGATCGAATGCACGCGCCTGGCCGCCGTAAGTTTTAGACAGTACGGTGGTGATAGCTGCAGTCAGGGTGGTTTTACCGTGGTCGACGTGACCGATGGTGCCCACGTTTACGTGCAGTTTGTTACGCTGAAATTGCTCTTTCGCCATGGCGATAATTCCTTACGTTGTGCCTTCACCGTCTCGGTGAAGGCATCAGTTCAAATTTAAACCGTAGCTTATTTGCTACGAGCTTCAATAACGGCCTGCGCTACGTTGTTCGGCGCATCGTCATACTTCAGGAACTCCATGGAGTAAGAAGCACGACCTTTGGTCAGAGAACGCAGCTGAGTTGCGTATCCGAACATCTCAGACAACGGAACTTCAGCGTGAATCTGAACGCCAGTAGCGTTAGATTCCTGCCCTTTGAGCATACCACGACGACGGCTAAGGTCACCGATGACATCACCCGTGTTCTCTTCTGGCGTTTCAACTTCAACCTTCATGATAGGTTCAAGCAGAACAGGTGTCGCTTGTTTAAAGCCTTGTTTGAAGGCAAGAGACGCGGCCAGTTTAAACGCCAGTTCTGAGGAGTCGACATCGTGGTAAGAACCGAAGTGCAGACGCACGCCCAGATCCACAACCGGGTAACCAGCCAGAGGGCCTGATTTCAGCTGCTCCTGGATACCTTTGTCAACCGCAGGGATGTATTCACCAGGAATCACACCACCTTTGATGTCGTTGACAAATTCGTAGCCTTTCGGGTTCGAACCTGGCTCCAGTGGGTACATGTCGATAACAACATGACCATACTGACCACGACCACCAGACTGCTTGGCATGTTTACCTTCAACATCGGTAACTTTGGTGCGAATCGCTTCACGGTAAGCAACCTGTGGTTTACCCACGTTTGCTTCAACGTTGAACTCACGCTTCATACGGTCAACGATGATGTCGAGGTGCAGTTCACCCATACCGGCGATGATGGTCTGGTTAGATTCTTCATCAGTCCATACGCGGAATGATGGGTCTTCTTTTGCCAGACGGCCCAGAGCCAGACCCATTTTTTCCTGGTCAGCTTTGGTTTTTGGCTCAACGGCGATAGAGATTACCGGCTCCGGGAACTCCATGCGTTCAAGGATGATGACGTTATCTGGGTCACACAGGGTGTCACCAGTGGTCACATCTTTCAGGCCGATCGCAGCTGCGATATCACCCGCACGAACTTCTTTAATCTCTTCACGCTTGTTAGCGTGCATCTGAACGATACGGCCCAGACGCTCACGGTTTGACTTAACCGGGTTGAACACGGTGTCACCCGTGTTAACAACACCAGAGTAAACGCGGAAGAAGGTTAAGTTACCCACGAACGGGTCGGTAGCGATTTTGAACGCCAGTGCAGCAAACGGCTCGTTGTCATCAGAGTGACGAACAGCCGGCGTGTCTTTACCGTCGTCCAGCATACCGTTGATCGCGGTAACGTCAGTCGGTGCTGGCAGATATTCAACAACTGCATCCAGCATCGCCTGAACACCTTTGTTCTTAAATGCAGAACCACAGGTTACCAGGATAATTTCGTTGTTCAGAACACGCTTACGCAGAGATGTTTTGATCTCTTCTTCAGTCAGTTCTTCACCACCGAAGAATTTTTCCATCAGCTCATCAGAGCCTTCAGCAGCGGCTTCAACCAGCTTCGCATGCCATTCTTCAGCCAGTTCCTGCATATCAGCTGGAATATCTTCGTAGTCGAAGGTTACACCCTGGTCTGCGTCGTTCCAGTTGATTGCTTTCATTTTCACCAGGTCAACAACACCAGTGAATTTCTCTTCTGCGCCGATAGCCAGCTGCAGAGGAACTGGAGTTGCGCCCAGACGAACTTCCATCTGGTTAACAACTTTCAGGAAGTTAGCACCCATGCGGTCCATTTTGTTAACGAACGCAATGCGTGGAACTTTATATTTGTTAGCCTGACGCCATACGGTCTCAGACTGTGGCTGAACGCCACCAACTGCACAGTAAACCATTACCGCGCCATCAAGCACACGCATAGAACGTTCAACTTCGATGGTGAAGTCAACGTGTCCTGGGGTGTCGATGATGTTGATGTGGTGTGGTTCAAACTGCTTGGCCATACCAGACCAGTAACAGGTGGTCGCAGCGGAAGTGATGGTAATACCACGTTCCTGTTCCTGCTCCATCCAGTCCATGGTTGCTGCGCCGTCATGTACTTCACCGATTTTGTGGTTTACACCGGTGTAGAACAGAACGCGTTCGGTAGTGGTAGTCTTACCGGCGTCGATGTGCGCACTGATACCGATATTACGGTAGCGAGCAATGGGTGTTTTACGAGCCATTTGATTCCTCTGATTCTCGGGCGTTCAAGGTAAGTCGACCCCAGCGGGTTGGCTGATTGAGCGCCCGCTGGTTTAACATCTACGTGGTGATTACCAACGGTAGTGTGCGAACGCCTTGTTGGCTTCTGCCATGCGGTGAACGTCTTCACGTTTCTTAACTGCAGTACCTTTGTTCTCTGCAGCATCAGAAAGTTCGTTCGCCAGGCGAAGAGCCATTGATTTATCACCGCGTTTACGAGCAGCTTCTACGATCCAACGCATTGCAAGAGCATTACGACGAACCGGACGGACTTCTACTGGTACCTGATAGGTAGAACCACCAACGCGACGTGACTTAACTTCGACAGTCGGACGTACGTTTTCCAGGGCTACTTCAAAGGCTTCCAGTTCGTTTTTACCTGAACGCTGAGCCAGGGTCTCAAGCGCGGTATAAACGATTGATTCAGCAGTAGATTTTTTACCATCTACCATCAGGATATTTACAAATTTGGCCAGCAGCTCTGATCCGAACTTAGGATCTGGCAGAATTTTACGCTGACCAATGACGCGACGACGTGGCATGGAAATACTCCGTTGTTAATTCAGGATTGTCCAAAACTCTACGAGTTTATTTTGACATTTAATTTAAAACGTTTGGCCTTACTTAACGGAGAACCATTAAGCCTTTGGCTTCTTCACGCCGTACTTGGAGCGAGCCTGCTTACGGTCTTTAACACCTGAGCAGTCAAGCGCGCCACGAACGGTGTGGTAACGCACACCTGGCAGGTCTTTTACACGACCGCCACGGATCAGGATCACGGAGTGTTCCTGCAGGTTATGACCTTCACCGCCGATGTAGGAGGTAACTTCAAAACCGTTAGTCAAACGCACACGGCAAACTTTACGCAGTGCTGAGTTTGGTTTTTTAGGAGTGGTGGTGTACACACGAGTACAAACGCCACGTTTTTGCGGGCAAGCTTCCAGCGCCGGCACGTTGCTCTTTGCAACTTTGCGGACGCGTGGTTTGCGAACCAGCTGGTTAACTGTTGCCATTAAATAGCTCCTGGATTTGCTTTTGCTTCGTAAACACGTAATAAATCGCCTCGTAGAATTACGAGGAGGCAGAATTTTAGGGCTGCGTCAAAAGGGTGTCAAGAAATAACCAGGTTTTAGACGATTACCAGGTCATTTGTTGCGGATGCTTTACCGTCAGCGCGACGAAACCAGTATAGTCCACCGGACGCACACTGGTCGAAATTTGTCCAGCCAGGCCGCGAGCACGCACATCTTCGTCCAGTACCCACAGTGCAGCCGCACAGCCTGAAAGCTGTTGCAGTGCCCGACTACCGGCTAAGGCGGCGATCACACCATCCTGCAGTAACAGTATGTCGTCATCCGCATCCACCATTAACAGCAGAGTCTCAAGATCGCTGTAAGCCGGTGAGTGCAGGAGAGTATGCAGCATGAAGAGCCCTTAAAAGGTAAGAATGCGGTCATAACCGGCCAGCGTCTGGCGCAGTTCCACCGCGGACAATAGCGTAACATCCATCACCCGGGCGGCGTCAACCTGCATTCCACGCGTGGTGAGCGATTCCTGACAGAGATAGCAGTGCTCAATGTCGTACAGCGCCAGCACGCCAAAGGTCGGCGCATAGTGGCGGCTCTCTATCGCCTCGGGCTGTTGCTGTGTATTGAGCTGCAGTACACCATCGCCAATAAAGAACAGCCCGATGTCGTCACTCAGTGCGCCAGTCGCCAGGGCGGCATCCAGCCCTTCACGTCCGGCACTGCTGCCGTGCGGTGCGTGGGTAAATACAAAAGCCACTCGATTCATCAGAACTGCACCAGTCGTTCGCAGCTTAGCGCCGCTTCGGCCAGCGCACCCAGACCGCTCAGGGTAAACCCTGGCTGGAGATTACTGCCGGGCAGCTGCAGGCGTGCCGCTTCCTGTTGATCGGTCACGCCACGGCGCAACGCCGCCGCAACGCAGATATTAAGCGCCACACCCTGCTGTTGATTCAGCGCCTGCCATGCCCGTACCAGATCATATTCATCACTGGCCGGCGCGGTAAGCTGATTGGCATTCAGCACCCCTTCACGATAGAAGAAGACGCTCTCCAGCTGATGACCGGCCGCTACCAGCGCCCGGGCAAACAGTAGCGCGCTGGTCGCCTGCTGCGTGCCGTACGCCGGACCGGTAACCAGTAAGGTGTAACGCATTACCGATCCTGTCCCTGAAAATCGCCGTTTTTAAACTGGCGAATGTAGAGATAAACCGTGTGCTTCGAAATATTGAGACGCTCGGCAACCTGGTTGATTGCATCTTTAATATCGAAGATCCCCTTCTCATACAGGTTCAGGACGATCTGCCGGTTTTTGGCGTTGTTCGAAACGTTGCGATCGGCGCTGACTTCCTCGATGGTAAATTCAAGCGTCTGCATCACCAGATCGTCGACAGAGCTGGCAAAGTTGACGCTGGAATCCACCTGCTGCATCTCCGGCGGCAGGAAGGTCGACATAATCTGCGAGAACGGCACATCCAGGTTCATGTTGATGCAAAGCAGACCAATCACCCGCTGCTGCCGGTTACGGATGGCGATGGTGACGGATTTCATCAGCACCCCGCTTTTGGCGCGGGTAAAGTAGGCGCGAGAGACGTTACTGTCGGCGCCGTGCATGTCATGCAGCATCCGTAACGCCAGATCGGTGATAGGCGATCCCACTTTACGGCCGGTGTGCTCACCGTTTGCGATACGCACTGCCGAACATTTAAGATCTTCCAGCGAGTGCAGGACGATTTCGCAATGCGAACCGATCAGCATCGCCAGTCCATCGACGACAGCCTCGTATGATTTCAGAATATCGTAATCTGTTTGTTCGAACGGGCGTTGCTCCAGCAGATCGAAGTCGCTCAGTTCACCGGGATTGAATGGATTAGACATTGAAGAGATCACCCTGAATGGCTGGAGCCTGTCACAGCGGCTTATGGGCAGACTCAATATTGGGATAATTAGGCAGGCGCTAGTCTGGCAAATGTCGTCGGCTTATGCCAGTGGTTTGTAATGAAGCAGAAATGAAACCGCCGCCCGAAGGCGGCGGTGAGCAGATTACTGTGCTTTTTTCGCGTCAGCCGCAGGTGCCTGCGCTTTTTCGTCTGCTTTAGGGGCCGGTTTGATATCAAGCAGTTCGACATCAAATACCAGCGTGGAGTTAGCCGGAATACCCGGAACGCCATTTTTGCCGTAAGCCAGCTGTGGTGGGATCACCAGCTTAATCTTACCGCCTTTCTTCACGTGCTTCAGACCTTCAGTCCAGCCCGGAATCACACCATCCAGACGGAAGGAAAGCGGCTCACCACGGGTATAGGAGTTATCGAACTCAGTACCGTCGATCAGCGTCCCTTTGTAGTTCACGACCACCGTGTCGCTATCAGTCGGGGCTGCGCCGGTGCCTTCTTTCTCGACTTTATACAGCAGGCCGCTTTCAGTTTTCTTCACGCCGCTCTCTTTCGCGAATTTGGTTGCGTAAGCATCACCCTTTTCGGCGTTCTCTTTCGCATCTTTTTCCATTTTCGCGGAGGCTGCGCCTTTCACGCGGCCTTCAAAAGCCTGCAGCGTCTGCTCGATCTCTTCATCAGAGAGCTTACTCTTGCCACCAAAGGCATCCTGAACACCCGCGATCAGCTGTTGCTTATCCAGCTTGATGCCCAGTTTTTCCTGCTCCTTCAGGGAGTTGTCCATGTAGCGACCCAGTGAGGCGCCCAGTGCGTAGGCAGACTGCTGGTCTTCATCTTTGAAGGCAGCATTTTTCGGTGCCTGAGGAGCAGACTGTGGTGCCGCAGCCGTTGCCGGTGCAGCCGCGGTTTCTGCCGCCATTGTCAGCGGTGCATTCAGCGCGACGGCCATAGTGGTAGCTAACAATGTGACTTTAAACAGTGATTTCATCCATTCTCCAAAACCGAAGCGTCTAACCTCGGGAATCATTGCGGACTTCAGAGTCCACACTATAACTTTACGTGGCAGTGGCGAACACTGCCACAATGTAATTACCCGGTTAACCTCCGACCTTTTTTGCATCAGGAAGTTTCATCAGAGATGATGCCGCGCTGCGCTTTTTCAAGCGAAACGCCGCAGATAGTTTAAAAATCAGGTGATTCTTCGCGTCCAGCCCGTAGAATCACGTCCGAGTCGCACCTTAACAGAGGAACAGGTCATGCAACAATCTGAGTGGGAACAGCGTCTGGAGACGTTAGAGAGTAAACTGGCCTTCCAGGAGATGACCATTGAGCAGTTAAACAGCGCGGTGGTGCAGCACGAACTGGAGATGAATAAGATGCGTGAGCAGATGCGTATTCTGACCGACAAACTCAAAGCCAACGCGCCGTCGATGGTCGCGTCACAGTCTGAAGAGACGCCGCCGCCGCACTACTGATCTGCCGTCTGGCCGGATCAGCCTGAACCGGCAATACCGGTACGCGGATGGCCGCCAAAAGAAAGGGCCACCCGAAGGTGGCCCTGATACGGATAATCGGTCTTAGTGGCTGCAGCCGCAACCGCCAGTACCGCAACCGCCCTGACCGTGATCGTGGTCATGACCGTGATCATGGTCGTGGTCGTGATGATGGCCATCTGCACCGTGAACGTGACCATGGGCCAGTTCTTCCGGTGTGGCTTCACGAATCGCGACCACTTCGACGTTAAAGTTCAGGTTCTGACCCGCCAGCATGTGGTTACCATCAACCACGACGTGATCGTCTTCCACTTCGGTAATTTCTACCGGTACCGGACCCTGATCGGTTTCTGCCAGGAAGCGCATGCCAACCTGAAGTTCGTCAACGCCCATGAAAACGTCTTTCGGCACACGCTGTACCAGGTTGTCATCGTACTGACCGTACGCGTCGTTTGCCGGAATATGCACGTCAAACTTGTCGCCTGCTACGTGGTTTTCCAGCGCATTTTCCAGACCAGAAATCAGGGAACCATGACCGTGCAGATAGTCCAACGGTGCACTCACCGGTGACTCGTCAACTAACACGCCGTCTTCTGTACGTACCTGATAGGCCAGGCTTACCACCAGGTCTTTTGCTACTTTCATGATATCTCCTAACCGTTGAGAGCTGAGATCCCGTCTCATTGGTCTATTCTTGCGTGCAATAACACCAACCAGAAAGGTTCGTTGCTGAGTGCAAGAGGACATAACCTTTCTCTTGCGACCACAGCGTTAATGGCGCCAATTGTAACGGAATTCAATCCCGCTGTAAGTTTAAGCTTAAAAAAAGCTGAGCCATTCCGCTACTCGGGATGGAAAATCCCGATAACCTGCTCATTGGTGCGAACCTGATCGCGGGCCTGCTTATCGGCCTCACGCATCTGGTGGCCGCACTTAACGCACTCCACCACATCGACATTGTTTTCACGCCACATCGCCAGCGTGTCTTTTTCCTGACAGTGCGGACAGGTCGCACCGGCAATAAAACGTTTACGCATGATATCCCGCCTGTTTAATCACGTTATTCATCATCGTCCCAGCCATCAAGCTGCCGCTTCTCCTGCTGCATTTCGCGCTGGAAGATATCCTCCAGTTCACGCCGCGCTTCACGTACCCGTGACACCTGGGCGGAATCGGTGAGATTCGGCATCAGTTCACGCAGCATGCGCATATCCAGCCGACGGAAATGCTGCTGAGCGCGATGCGCCTGATGGGGATGCATCCCCAGCGACATCAGCGTTTTACGGCCCAGCTCCAGCGCACTGGAGAAGGTTTCACGCGAGAACTGGGTCACGCCGGCCTGCAATAACTCGTGCGCTTCGACACGACCACGGGCACGCGCCAGAATCTGCAGATGGGGAAAATGCTGCTGACATAAATGCACGATCGTCATTGCATCTTCAGGTTCGTTACAGGTAATAACGATCGACTGCGCGCTGGCGGCCCCGGCTGCGCGTAACAGTTCCAGTTCAGTGGCGTCGCCATAGTAAACCTTATAGCCATATTTCCGCATCAGGCTGACCACGCTGATATCGCGTTCCAGCACGGTAATGCGGCTATGGTTTGCCATCAGTAAACGACCCACCACCTGCCCAAAGCGACCAAAGCCGACCACAATCACCTGCGGCTGATCGTCTTCGACGAACGGTTTTTCCGCCTCGTCGTCCGGCTCGTTGAAACGGCGCGCCAGCAGGCGATCGACGCCCTGCATCAGTAATGGCGTGGTCATCATCGACAGCGTTACCGTCACCAGCAGCATCGGCAGCTGATCGCCAGAGAACAGCTTCGCAGAGGCAGCGGCGGAAAACAGCACAAAGGCAAATTCACCGCCCTGGCTCAGCACGCCAGCAAACTGCTGCCGTTCTGAACTGCGCAAACCGTAAATCCGCGCCAGCACGTACAGCACCAGCGTTTTGACCACCACCAGCGTCAGCACGCCCAGCAGGATGGTAATAATATGGGTATAGAGCACCCCGAGGTTAAGCGCCATGCCGACCGAAATAAAGAACAGCCCAAGCAGTAGCCCTTTAAACGGGTCGATGGCGACTTCCAGCTCATGGCGATATTCACTTTCCGCCAACAGAATGCCGGCAATAAAAGTACCGAGCGCCATCGACAGGCCGAGCGCATCCATAAATAGCGCCGAGCCCAGCACCAGCAACAGCGAGGCGGCGGTAAACACTTCGCGCACCCCGGAAGCCGCGATATAACGGAAGATCGGCCGCAACAGGTAACGTCCACCCACCAGCATGCCGGCAAAGGCCAGCACCTTCATGCCGACCTTCATCCAGTCGACATGCCCGCTATCGGTGCCCGCCAGCAGCGGAATCAGCGCCAGCGCCGGGATGACCGCGATATCCTGAAACAGCAACACCGAAAAGCCCAACTGCCCCGCTTCGCTGCGGTTCATGCCCTTATCCATCATCAGCTGCAACGCCATGGCGGTGGAGGACATCGCCAGGCCAATCCCGCCGATAACCGCCGCCTGCCAGCTAAAGTGGGTCAGCCACAATAGGCCGCCCAGAATCGCGGCAGAGAAGATCACCTGCGCGGCCCCGACGCCAAAGATCGAACGCCGCAGTGCCCAAAGCTTGGCCGGGTTCAGCTCCAGCCCGATGATAAACATCAGAAACACCACACCCAGTTCAGAGAAGTGCAGGATCTCATCGACGTCGCTGATAAAGCCTAATCCCCACGGACCAATGGCAATACCCGCCACCAGATAGCCCAGAACTGCACCGATACCGAGGCGAGCCGCCACCGGTACGATCAGTACCGCCGCCACCAGATAGATCACCCCCGCGGTCAGCAGCGTTTGTCCTTCCATCTACACCCCTCCATTCGGCAGCGGTGCTGCCAGCCAGTCGCCATAGGCGCGGGCATAATTTTTCATTAAATCGGGATTCTGACGACGCGCCCAATAGACAATCATTGGCGGCATCCAGTGCATTCGGCACATCTGCGCCGTCAGTTCGAACGGCCGCATAATATCGTTCATCGAATAGCGATTAAGACCATGGTGTTTAAAGGCGCTTTCCGGCTCGCCGGTGGTGATCACGCTGCGCCAGTACTTACCTTCCAGCGCATTGCCATCCACACCGTTAGCAAACCCGCGCGACAGCACCCGATCCAGCCACTCTTTCAGCAGCGCCGGGCAGCTGTAGGTATAGAGCGGATGCTGGAAAATGATCACCTCGTGTTCGCGCAGCAGCTGTTGTTCATGATGAATGTCGATAAAAAAATCCGGATAGGCGGCGTACAGATCGTGCACCGTGACATGCTCCAGCGCCTGAGCCGACTGCAGTAAAATCCGATTCGCAATCGAATCCTGCGATTCCGGATGAGCATAAAGCAGCAAAACCTTGGGTGGCTGCGACATCCTTTCCCTCCAAAGCGTCGTCATTGGTGCGGTTTTCCGCTACCATGCACGACGCAGCAAAATCTCATTATGTTGCCTGTAAATTAACATATTCTGACGATACGGCGCTTACATGATTGTCTTCTCTTCCTTACAAATTCGCCGCGGCATCCGCGTTCTGCTCGATAACGCCACCGCCACCATCAATCCTGGCCAGAAGGTCGGTCTGGTGGGTAAAAACGGCTGTGGTAAATCCACGCTGCTGTCGCTGTTAAAAGGTGAGATCACCAGCGACGCCGGCTCCGTCACGTTTCCGTCCAACTGGGCGCTGGCCTGGGTCAATCAGGAGACGCCGGCGCTGGGTAAACCGGCCCTGGAGTACGTGATTGACGGTGACCGTGAGTATCGCCAGCTTGAGGCGGAACTGGCAGACGCCAACCAGCGCGACGACGGCAATGCCATTGCCCTGCTGCACGGCAAGCTCGATGCGGTACAGGCATGGAGCATCCATGCGCGCGCCGCCAGCCTGCTGCACGGCCTGGGCTTCAGTCAGGAGCAGTTGCAACGGCCGGTCAGCGACTTTTCCGGCGGCTGGCGCATGCGTCTTAACCTGGCGCAGGCGCTGATCTGCCGTTCCGATCTGCTGCTGCTTGATGAACCAACCAACCACCTCGATCTCGATGCGGTGATCTGGCTGGAGCGCTGGCTGAAAAGCTACGAAGGCACGCTAATCCTGATCTCCCATGACCGCGACTTCCTCGATCCGGTGGTCGACAAGATTGTGCACATCGAACAGCAGGCGATGTACGAATATACCGGCAACTACACCTCGTTTGAGCGGCAGCGCGTCGCCAAACTGGCACAGCAGCAGTCACTGTATGAGAGCCAGCAGGAGAAAGTGGCGCACCTACAGAGTTATATCGACCGCTTCCGTGCTAAAGCCTCCAAAGCCAAGCAGGCACAGAGCCGCATCAAAATGCTGGAACGCATGGAGATGATTGCGCCTGCCCACGTCGATAACCCGTTCAGCTTCAGCTTCCGCGCGCCAGAAAACCTGCCGAATCCGTTGCTGAAGATGGAAAAAGTCACGGCGGGTTATGGCGATCGTATTATCCTCGACGCGATCAAACTCAACCTGGTGCCCGGCTCACGCATCGGTTTGCTCGGCCGTAACGGCGCCGGTAAATCGACCCTGATCAAGCTGCTGGCTGGCGAGCTTGAGGCGATGGAAGGCAAGATTGGTCTGGCAAAAGGGATCAAGCTGGGCTACTTCGCACAGCATCAGCTGGAGTATTTACGGGCTGATGAGTCGCCGGTGCAGCATCTGGCGCGCATCGCACCAAACGTGCTGGAGCAGCAGCTGCGTGACTACCTTGGCGGATTTGGTTTTCAGGGTGACAAAGTCAGCGAAATCACCGAACGCTTCTCGGGCGGGGAGAAGGCGCGACTGGTGCTGGCATTGATCGTCTGGCAGCGTCCTAACCTGCTGCTGCTTGATGAACCGACTAACCACCTCGATCTGGATATGCGACAGGCGCTGACCGAAGCGTTGATCGATTTCGAAGGCGCGCTGGTGGTGGTATCGCACGATCGCCACCTGCTGCGCGCTACCACCGACGATCTCTATCTGGTGCATGACGGCAAAGTGGACGTGTTTGAGGGCGACCTCGAAGATTATCAGCAGTGGCTGAGCGATCTGCAGAAACAGCAGGCGCAACAGGATGCGCCGCCGAAGCTGGATAACGGCAACAGCGCCCAGGCCCGTAAAGATCAGAAGCGCCGGGACGCAGAGCTACGCGCGCAAACGCAACCGCTACGCAAAGAGATTGAGAAGCTGGAAAAGCAGATGACCCGCTGGCAAAGCCAGCTGGCCGAAGCGGAAAACCAGCTGGCCGACAGCACGATTTATGAGCAAAGCCGTAAGGCGGATCTGACGGCCGCCCTGCAGCGTCAGGCCGAGAGTAAGTCGGCGCTGGAAGAGGTCGAGATGGCCTGGCTGGACGCGCAGGAAAAATTAGAGCAGATGATGGCCAGTTAAACGGCTGGCGTTCTCCCTTTAACCGGGGGAGAGCGCCGCTGACTCTGCGTCTTAAAACGGCTTATCCCCCAGCACCGTTGCCCGCTGCATTATCCGCCGCGCCGGATAGTAATCGGCATTAGCATAATGCTGGGTAACCCGGTTATCCCAGATAGCCAAATCGTTCGGCTGCCAGCGCCAGCGCACCTGGAATTCCGGCTTAGTGACGTGGCTGAACAGGAAGCTCAGCAGCGTCTCACTCTCTTTCTCGCTCAGATCAACAATCCGCGTGGTAAAGCCTTCGTTCACAAACAGCGCTTTTTTGCCGCTGACCGGATGTGTACGGATTACCGGATGCTGCACCGGCGGATGCTTCGCCACCGCCTGCTGCCAGCGCTGATGCTCCTCTTCCGTTTTGCGGTACTTATATTCCTGGAAAGACTTTTTGAAATCGTGCTCGGCGGTCAGGCCGGCCAGCAGGGCTTTAAACGGTGCCGAGAGCGCCTCATAAGCAGCAATGCCGCTGGTCCAGAGCGTGTCCCCTCCCGCCTCCGGCAGAACTTTTGACGCCAGCAACGCAATCGCCGGTGGCGTTTCGATAAACGTCACGTCGGTATGCCAGTTATCGTTATCCGGTGGATTGTCCTGATGCGTGTCCAGCACGATGATCTCTTCAACCCCGTCGGCGTGCGGATAGACCGGGTGAATATGCAGATCGCCGAAGCGGATCGCCAGCGCCCGGTGCTGCTCCGGCGTAATCACCTGGTCACGCAGAAACAGTACCTGATGACGCAGCAGGCCATGGTAGAGCTGTTCAAACTGCGCATCACTGAGCGGCCGTGAAACATCAAGGTTGGAAACCTGGGCGCCAATATACGGACCAAGCGGTTGAAAATTCAGACGTTCATTCATGATTGTTCTCCATTCCACGGCGTCAGACGGCGCTGCAGGGCCCGTAAGCCGAGTTCTAAACTAAACGCAATTAAGGCGATGACCGCGATGCCCGCCAGCACCACATCGGTGGCAAGAAACTCCCCGGCGGACTGCACCATAAAACCGAGCCCCCGGGTGGCGGCGATCAGTTCAGCCGCCACCAGCGTTGACCAACCGACCCCCAGACCGATGCGCAGTCCGGTCAGAATTTCGGGCAGCGCGCCAGGCAGAATGACCCAGCGCAGCAGCTGCCAGCGGGAAGCGCCCAGCGACTGTGCCGCCCGGATGCGTACCTGTTGCGCATTACGCACCCCGGCTAAGGTAGAGAGGGTGACCGGCGCAAAAATGGCCAGATAAATCAGCAGGATTTTCGAGGTCTCACCAATGCCGAACCAGATCACCATCAAAGGCAGGTAGGCCAGCGGTGGGATTGGACGATAAAGTTCGATCAGCGGGTCAAGCAATCCACGCGCCACCGGGCTCAGGCCCATCAGAATCCCGACCGGAATTCCGATAGCGGCGGCGGCAAACAGCGCGATCAACATGCGGGTCAGGCTGGCTGTCAGATGCTGCCACAGCGTGGCGTCCATAAACCCTTGTGGGCTGGCAATCAGCAGCAGTTTGCTGAATACCTGCTGCGGCGGCAGTAAAAACAGCGGCGCGATTAACCCCAGCGCGGTCACGCCCCACCACACCAGTAACAGCAGTAATACGCTCAGTACGCTTAATGAAAAGCGGGTAGAAAAAGGCCAGCGCAGTCGGCGTCGCACCGGCAAGGTTTTGTCGTTGATTAACGCACTCATGCGAACGCCTCCCGTTGCTCAAACACCCGGCTCAGCACATATTCGCGCTGAGCAATAAACTGCGGATCGGATTTGATGCTGCGGCACGGCTCCCCATCGGCAAAGCGCTGACCAAAATCGGGCCGCAGCCGCTCGACAATGCGTCCGGGTCCCGGCGACAGCAGGATCAGTTCGCTGGCGAGAAAAATCGCCTCTTCAATATCGTGGGTAATCAGCAGGATCTGTTTGCCGCTGTCGCGCCACAGCGTCAGCAACAAGGTCTGCATCTGTTCGCGGGTAAAGGCATCAAGCGCGCCAAACGGCTCATCCAGCAGCAGCAGGCGCGGATCGGTCGCCAGCGCGCGCGCAATGCCAACCCGCTGCCGCTGACCGCCTGATAACTGCCAGATTGCCCGCTTTTCCGCGCCTTCCAGGCCGACCTGCCTGATCAGCCGGCGCGCAATGGCTTCACGCTCCTGACGCGCCATGCCAGCCAGTTGCAAACCGAAGGCGACGTTATCCAGCACGTTGCGCCACGGCAGTAAGCCTTCATGCTGAAACACCACTCCGCGGTCAGCCCCCGGTCCGGTGACCGGCTGGTTATCCAGCGTGATGCTGCCCGATTCCACCGGCAAAAAACCGGCTACCAGGTTGAGCAGCGTGGTCTTACCGCAGCCTGACGGCCCCAGCACCACCAGCAGTTCACGGCGATCGATCTGCAGATTAATATCCTGCAACACCGGTTGCCCGGCATAACGCGCATTCAGATGAGCGATGCGTAGCATGAGGACTCCTTAAGGTTTGGCTAACGGCGCGACAAAGCGGGAGGTCACGTAACTGCTGTAATCGTTATCCGCCTGCGGCACTCTGCCCTGCGCTTTCAGAAACTGGGCCGTGTCGACAATCGCCTTGTTCACCGGCTTGCCCAGCTGTTCAATCTGCTGTTGCGCCGTCAGGTAGGTGTTGCCTTTTACCAGGCCGGGCACCTGCGCTTCCGGTACGCCGCTCAGCCGTGACAGCTTGCTGAGATTATCAGGCTGCTTCAGCCAGCTATCAGGATTGTCGAGATAGGATTGCTGCGCGGCCAGCGCGCTGCGGGCAAAGGCGGTGACGATCTCCGGATGCTGCCGGGCGAAGTCTTTGCGCACCACCCAGACGTCGAGAGTGGGCGATCCCCAGCTTCCCACCTGCGCAGAGTCGGTTAACACCTTGCCGTTTTTCTCCAGCTCATTGACTGCAGGTGCCCAGACGTAGGCACCATCAATGTCGCCACGCTGCCAGGCAGCGATAATCGCGGGCGGCTGCAGATTGACCAGCTGCACCTGTGACGGCTTGATGCCCCAGTGTTTCAGCGCCGCCAGCAGGCTGTAATGGGTCGTAGAGATGAACGGCACGGCGATGCGTTTACCGATCAGATCCTGCGGTGTTGTGATGTTCTTCTTCACCACTAAGGCTTCAGAGTTACCGAGCTGAGAAGCCAGCAAAAAGGCTTCGATGGGCAGCTTCTGCGCCGCAGCGACCGCTAACGGACTGGAGCCGATATTGCCGATTTGTACGTCGCCCGACGCCAGCGCGCGCAGCACACCGGCACCGCTGTCAAACTTACGCCAGTCAACGCTGGCACCACTCTCTTTGGCGAAACTGTTGTCCGCCTGCGCCACCTTGGCCGGTTCGGCAGAAGTCTGATACGCCACGGTGACATTGACCGCGTCCGCCCGGAAGGCCAGCAGCGCCAGCGCTGCGGCTAAAAACGTTAAACGTGCTGTAACTGCCATGATTGCTACCCCACCCTTTTTATGATGGAAGCAGTGTCTCTGGCGGCAATAATTTCACCAAGGAATTAAAAATTATCCCTAATAGAAATAAGTTCTTAGATCACTATCTGCAAAACTAAGCTAAAAATCGCAAATGCTGAAAACAGCGCCAGCATAAAAAAATGTCAGGCGCTCACATTCGGCCTGTGCTATTGATATGCGTTCCCGTTTCTTGCTTGTAAAAGGTCTTTGTGTTCGATGTCGATTGAGAAAGTCGCTCAGCTGGCTGGCGTCTCTAAAGCCACGGTGTCGCGGGTTCTCAACGCCCATCCGGCGTCAAACCCGATACGCGTGAGAAAGTGCTGTCGGCTATCGCCGCCTGTGACTACCAGCCCAACTTATTAGCCCGACAACTGCGCACGGCGCAAAGCCACATGCTGCTGGTGTTGATTTCGGACATCACCAATCCCTTCTGCTCGCGGGTGGTACAGGGGATTGAGGCGGAAGCCGAGCTGCACGGTTATCACATCCTGCTCTGCCACTCCGCCTCGCAGTTACAGCGTGAAGCCGCCTATCTCACGCTGCTGACCGGCAAAGTAGTGGATGGCGTGATCACCATGGATGCGGCGTCGGGACTGCAGGATTTGCAGCACATCATTGCAGGCGCGCCGTGGGTCCAGTGCTCGGAGTTCGATCCGGCTATCCCGGCCTCTTCCGTCACCATCGATCATCTCGACGCGGCACGCGATACCGTCCACTACCTTGCCGGCAAAGGCCGCAAACGCATCGGGCTGGTTAACGGGGATATGCGCTACCTCTATTCGCACCATCGTGAACAGGGCTACCAGCAGGCGATAAACGCGCTGGGACTGCAGTGGTCAGGGGTCGCCTACGCCAGCGATATCTCCACGGAAGCGGGCAGCCAGGCACTACAACAATTACTGGCGATGCCGCAACCGCCGGATGCGATTTTTGCCGTGTCGGATGTGCTGGCTGTGGGGGTGATTCATGCCGCGCTGCAAGCGGGGCTGCGCGTGCCGGAAGATCTGGCGGTAGTGGGTTTTGACGGCATTCCATTTACCGGCAGCCTTAACCCGCCGCTGACCACCATCGAACAACCGATGTATCAGCTCGGGGCGCGAAGCGTGCAGCTGTTGTTGCAGAAAATCCGTCAGCCGCACGCGCCGGTAATCCGTGAAGTCCTGCCCTGGAAGCGCGTTGAACGCGCCTCCAGTTAACTCAGTGCCAGATCAACAGCACGCAGGCTGCCGTCAGCAATCCCATGGCGAGATTAAAGATTTTCCAGGCGCGGCGGCTGCGTAAAATGCGGCCAATCATTGCGCCGAATCCCATCCAGATCAGGCCGGACACCAGATTGACGATAAACATGCCGAGACTGATCGCCATCACCGATTGACGATAGGCATCGCCAGCCAGGCTAAAGCTGGCGACCGCGCCCAGCGCCATCAGCCAGGCTTTGGGATTGATCAGCTGCAGTAATCCGCCCTGCCAGAACGGCATGGGCGACTCCGGCACCTGATCGGTTTCCAGTTTTTCGTAGCTGGCGGTGGCAATTTTCCATGCCAGCCACAGCAGGTAGAGGCTACCGGCGATTTTCAGCACCAGATGCAGTGAGGGATAGAGCAGGATCAGTCCGCCGACGCCAAACGCCACCATCAGCAGCATGACCTGCATGCCGATCATGATGCCAATCATCAGAGGAATGGTCCGCAGGAAGCCAAAATTGGCGCCGCCCGCAGTAAGTAACATATTATTAGGGCCTGGCGTGATCGCGGCGACCCAAAGGAATCCTAACATCGACAAGAAAAGACTCAGTTCCATAGCAATCGGGTGCTCCTCACCCCCAGCAAGCAAAAAACCTATCGAAGCTAACAGCGCGATATGTAACAGACAAGCTTTTACCCGATGAAATTAATCGCACCCGACACGGATCAATTTACGCCGTTAGCCGGCATGCGCAATGCGCATCTGCAAACGGTACTGCCACGCCTGCTACGGCGGCAGATCAAGCTCGATCCTCACTGGCAGCGTCTCGATCTGCCCGATGGCGATTTTGTCGATCTCGCCTGGAGTGAAGATCCGCATCTGGCACAGCACAAACCCCGGGTGGTGCTGTTTCACGGACTGGAAGGCAGTTTCCACAGCCCCTATATCCACGGGCTGATGGGAATTTGCCGCGCACGCGGCTGGCTGGCGGTGGTGATGCACTTCCGCGGATGCAGCGGCGAACCTAACCGGCTGAACCGTATCTATCATTCCGGTGAAACCGAAGATGCACGCTATTTTCTGCACTGGCTGCAAACCCGCTGGGGTCGGGTACCGACCGTGGCGGTGGGTTTTTCGCTCGGCGGTAACATGCTGGGCTGCCTGCTGGGTCAGCAGGGATCCGATGCGCCGGTTGACGCGGGCGTCATCGTCTCCGCGCCGCTGCTGCTGGAGCCGTGCAGCGTCAAACTGGAGCGCGGCTTCTCGCGCTTTTACCAATACTATTTACTGGCGCAGCTGAAGAAGAACGCCCGGCGCAAACTGTACGCCTGGCCGGAAACGTTGCCGGTGAATCTGACGCAGCTTAAAGCGCTACGCCGGCTACGCGACTTCGATGACGCGATCACCGCCCGCGCCCACGGTTTCAGCGATGCGGCTGACTATTATCAGCGCGCCAGCGCCCTGCCCTGGCTGAAACAGGTCGATAAGCCGCTGCTGATCATTCATGCCAAAGATGACCCGTTCATGAGTGATGAGGTGATCCCGCACAGCAGCCAATTATCTGCCACTATTACTTATCAACTGACGCCGCACGGCGGTCACGTTGGCTTTGTCGGCGGGACGTTGCGCCAGCCCGAAATGTGGCTTGAACAGCGCATACCCCAGTGGATTGCCCCTTTTCTGGATACCTAACGTTGTGATTATTCCCTGGCAACAGGTCTCACCTGAGACGCTTGAAAACCTGATTGAAACTTTCGTACTGCGTGAAGGCACCGACTACGGCGAGCAGGAACGCAGCCTGAGCGAAAAAGTGGCTGACGTGCGCCGTCAGCTGGAAACCGGCGAAGTGGTGCTGGTGTGGTCGGAACTGCATGAATCGGTCAATATTATGCCGCGCAAAGAATTTCGCGGCTGATGCAGCCGGCGGCAATTCATGCTAACAATGCGCATGGCCCGACTTCACAGGGAGCTTTTTTATGTCAGCACGCCATCCGATAATCGCCGTCACCGGTTCCAGCGGCGCGGGGACCACCACTACCAGTCTCGCGTTCCGTAAAATCTTTCAGCAGCTCGATCTTCACGCTGCCGAACTGGAAGGCGACAGTTTCCACCGTTTCACCCGGCCTGAAATGGATATGGCAATCCGCAAGGCGCGCGATTTGGGCCGTCATGTCAGCTATTTCGGTCCGGAAGCCAATGACTTTGGCCTGCTGGAGCAGAGCTTCAGGCAGTATGGGCTCAACGGCCAGGGCCAGTCGCGTAAATACCTGCACACCTATGACGAAGCGGTACCGTGGAATCAGGTGCCGGGCACCTTTACGCCGTGGCAGCCGCTGCCGCAAAACACCGATATTTTGTTTTACGAAGGACTGCACGGTGGCGTGGTGACCGCCCAGCATAACGTAGCGGAGCATGTCGACCTGCTGGTGGGCGTGGTGCCAATTGTTAACCTCGAGTGGATTCAGAAGCTGGTGCGTGACACCAGCGAACGCGGCCATTCGCGTGAAGCGGTAATGGATTCGGTGGTGCGCTCAATGGAGGATTACATCAACTTCATTACGCCGCAGTTCTCGCGCACCCATCTTAACTTCCAGCGAGTGCCGACGGTCGATACCTCAAATCCGTTTGCCGCCCGCGCTATTCCGTCACTGGATGAGAGCTTCGTGGTGATCCATTTCCAGGCGCTGGACGATATCGACTTCCCTTATCTGCTGGCGATGCTGCAGGGATCGTTCATCTCGCATATCAATACGCTGGTGGTACCGGGCGGAAAAATGGGGCTGGCGATGGAGCTGATCATGGGTCCGCTGGTGAAGCGGCTGGTGGAAGGCAAGCGGATAGAATAAGAGGCCAGCAAAAACCGCTCTGAGAGCAGATGTCTTTAACAAAGAGAGTAAAACTGGCTTTCCTGCGGCTAAAGACTTACCCCTGGGCAGGCTTCAGGGAGCATACACCTTTCGCAAAGACGCAAAACCGCTATCCCTGGCAGGCTCAGCACGGGCCATCCCTGGCCCGCGATGCTTTGCTACAGGCATATGCTCCCTTCGCTTCACGTTCGACAACCGCATCCGGTTTCAGGAAGGTCGCTACAGACAAACCCTGGGCAGAAAGAATCTGGCAGCAATAGATAAGTTCAACACGCTGGGAACCGGGTCAGAAGAGGAAAGCGTCCCGCCGCCCGGATATAAACGCCGGGAGCGTTTTTGAACAACGCAAAGCGTTGGCCCGGCTACGGGCGCGCCTCAGGGATGAGGTGCGTAATCGCGCGGGCCGAGCGGCCAGGGATTGGCTTAAGCGACTTTCCGATCTGACCCGGTTCCCTGCGCAGGCACAGTATCAAAACGGATTCCCTGCCCAGGCACAGTCTTAAAGCAACCTGCATCAGATACTGGAAGTGAAGTTAGCAGGTCTGCAATGACCCTTGCGGCTACTACAGTTCGATCACTTCATAGCTGTGGGTGATGGTAACCCCTTTACCCAGCATGATGGCGACCGAGCAATATTTTTCAGCAGAAAGATCCACCGCGCGTGAGACCGCCTTATCCTGTAGCGCTTTGCCGCTCACGATAAAGTGCAGGTTGATGTGCGTAAAGATTCGCGGCGCCTCTTCACGACGTTCTGAGGTCAGTTTTACTTCACAATCAGCCACATCGTTGCGACCTTTTTGCAGAATTGAAACGACGTCGATGGCGCTGCATCCGCCCGCCGCCATCAGCACCATCTCCATTGGGCTGGGCGCTTTATCACCCGAATTGCCATCCATTAATACCTGATGTCCGGATGACGACTCACCGAGGAATGTCAGCCCTTCTACCCATTTCACTCTTGCCTGCATGATTTTCGCTCCAGAATATGCGGTTTTGCCGTCAGAGTACGCTTTCGCCTGGTAAACAGCAATCCAGAGAAATCCGCCGTTAGCTGAAGCGAGACAACAGAAGACAGTCGGCAAAAGCTGTGCTACAAACAGTGCTGAAAATATTTTTCGTCACCCGATGGCGAAGCCGGGAAGAATGATGCGCACTGCGCCGAATGCAGCCCGAATAATTTCCTGTAAGGGAAACGCTTGAAGCTTTCATCGCCTGACAGGGAAACTGCCCCCTGTATTTTGGGCACGATTACAACAGAGGATAATAGCGAATGGTTCTCGGCAAACCGCAAACAGACCCTACACTCGAATGGTTCCTGTCCCATTGCCATATTCACAAGTATCCATCCAAAAGTACGCTGATTCACCAAGGTGAAAAAGCTGAAACGCTTTACTACATCGTGAAAGGTTCCGTTGCGGTTCTGATCAAAGATGAAGAAGGCAAAGAGATGATTCTTTCTTACCTGAATCAGGGCGATTTCATTGGCGAGCTTGGCCTGTTCGAAGAAGGTCAGGAGCGCAGCGCCTGGGTACGTGCCAAAACCGCGTGCGAAGTGGCGGAGATTTCTTACAAGAAATTCCGTCAGCTGATCCAGGTTAACCCGGATATCCTGATGCGACTGTCGTCGCAGATGGCGCGTCGCCTGCAGGTTACGTCAGAAAAAGTGGGTAACCTCGCTTTCCTCGACGTGACCGGACGCATTGCTCAGACCCTGCTTAACCTGGCGAAGCAGCCAGACGCCATGACGCATCCCGACGGCATGCAAATTAAAATTACTCGTCAGGAAATTGGCCAAATCGTTGGTTGTTCACGTGAAACCGTGGGCCGTATTTTGAAGATGCTGGAAGATCAGAACCTGATCTCTGCACACGGCAAAACCATCGTCGTTTACGGCACCCGCTAATTCCTGTCACCCACGGCGTGATGGCAACATCGCGCCGTTATTGTTTGTGTTGGGCCGATGTGGCGTCGAATTATTTACCATCCTGAAGTCAACTACGCCTTGCGGCAAACCCTGGTGCTCTGTCTGCCAGTGGCGCTGGGCTGGCTGGCTGGCGACCTGCAAAAAGGTCTGCTGTTCTCGTTAGTTCCCGCCTGTTGCAATATCGCCGGTCTGGATACCCCGCATAAACGCTTCTTCAAACGCCTGATTGTCGGCGGCAGCCTGTTTGCGCTCGGCAGCTTTCTGATTCAGTGGCTGACGCAGCACGCCATTCCGCTGCCGCTGATTCTGTTCGCCTTGCCGTTGCTGCTGGGGGTCACCGGCGAAATCAGCCCGCTGCACGGCCGTCTGCTGCCCGGCACCCTGATCGCCGCCATCTTCACGCTGAGCCTGATTGGCCGTATGCCGATCTATGTGCCGCCGCTGCTCTATATCGGCGGCACGCTATGGTATGGGCTGTTTAACTGGTTCTGGTTCTGGCTGTGGAAAGAGCAGCCGATGCGTGAAAGCCTGAGCCTGATCTACCGTGAGCTGGCCAACTATTGCGACGCCAAATATACCCTGCTGACTCAGCTGACCGATCCGGAAAAGGCTCTGCCGCCGCTGCTGGCGCGTCAGCAAAAAGTGGTCGATATGATCACCACCTGTTACCAGCAGATGCACATGCTTTCCGCCAGCCGGGATCATAGCCATAAGCGGCTGACCCGCGCCTTTCAGGTGGCGCTGGACCTGCAGGAGCACATCTCGGTCAGCCTGCATCAGCCGGAAGAGGTGCAGAAACTGGTGGAGCAGAGCCATGCCGAAGCGGTGATCCGCTGGAACGCCCAGACTATTTCGGCCCGCTTACGGGTGCTGGCGGATAACATTCTCTATCACCAGTTGCCGGATCGTTTTGGCATGGAGAAGCAGCTCAGCGCGCTGGAAAAAATCGCCCGCCAGCATCCTGACAATCCGGTGGGAAATTTCTGTCTCTACCACTTCAATCGGATTGCGCGGGTGCTGCGCACCCAAAAACCGCTCTATCAACGTGACCTGATGGCCGATCGTCAGCGCCGTCTGCCGCTTCTGCCGGCGCTGCGCAGCTATCTGTCCTGGCGTTCGTCGGCACTGCGCACTGCCGGGCGCTTTGCGGTGATGCTGATGCTGGGCAGCGCACTGGCGCTGTTTTTCAACATCCCTAAACCGTACTGGATTCTGATGACCATTATGTTCGTCAGCCAGAACGGCTACAGCGCCACCCGCGTTCGCATCCAGCACCGGGCGCTGGGCACCTTTGCCGGCCTGGTGATTGCGGCTGCTACCTTACGCCTGGCGGTGCCGGAGTCGCTGGTGCTGCTGATCATGCTGGTGATCACCTTTATCAGCTACCGGTTTACCCGCCAGTTTTACGGCTGGTCGATGATCGGCTTTACGGTGACGGCGGTTTACTCGCTGCAGTTGCTGTCGCTGAATGGGGCGCAGTTCCTGCTGCCGCGCCTGATGGATACGCTGATGGGGTGCCTGATCGCCTTTGGCGGAATGTTGTGGCTGTGGCCGCAGTGGCAGAGTGGCTTATTGCGGCAAAACGCCCATGACGCGCTGGAAACCTATCAGGATGCGCTACGGCTGCTGCTGGGGGCGGAACAGTCACCGGAGAAACTGGCGTATCAGCGGGTACGGGTCAATCAGGCTCACAATGCGCTGTTTAACTCCCTGAACCAGGCGATGCAGGAACCGGCTTTTAACGCTCAGTACCTCAAGGATATGCGTCTGTGGGTCACCCACAGCCAGTTTATTGTTGAGCACATCAATGCAATGACGATTCTGGCGCGTGAACACACCATGCTGACCGCCACGTTAGCTGAGCGTTATCTGCAGTCCTGCGAAATTGCGCTGCAACGTTGTCAGCAGCGACTGGAATATGATGGTGCCAGTTCGCAGGTTAACCTGCTGGATGAGCTGGAAAACATTAATGAAGGG
Organism: Pantoea sp. AN62; assembly: GCF_050432985.1. NCBI lineage: Bacteria > Pseudomonadati > Pseudomonadota > Gammaproteobacteria > Enterobacterales > Erwiniaceae > Pantoea > Pantoea sp. AN62. Next base: position 52,718 of record NZ_JBNPYB010000006.1, read on the forward strand.
CCGGTCACGGTGGTGGAACAGCATGTACGCCGCATTCTGGATCATCTGAGCGTGATGCACACCATTTCATCTCTGGCGTGGAGCCAGCGACCGCAACATGGCCGCTGGCTGAGCAGACGGTTACGCAAAAACTAAATCAGCCGGTAATCACCTTGCCGACGGCGGTGGCGAAGCGGCGCATACCCTCTTCGATGTCGGCGGGTTCGATGATCAGCGAAGGTGCAAAACGCATCACGTCCGTGCCGGCCACCAGCACCATTACCCCTTCAGCGGCTGCCGCATTGAGGATATCGCGCGCCTTGCCGGCATGCTGAGGCTTCAGCGCCGCGCCAATCAGCAGGCCTTTGCCGCGAATATCACTGAACAGATCGTACTTCGCATCAATCGCCTGCAGCGCGCTGACAAACTGCTGACGCCGGACGCCAACGCCTTCCAGCACTGCCGGGGTATTGATGATATCCAGCGCGGTCTCGGCAATGGCGCAGGCCAGCGGATTGCCGCCGTAGGTGGTGCCGTGCACGCCAGGGGCCATGGTGGAGGCGATCTCATGGGTAGTCAGCATGGCGCTGACCGGGAAACCGCCACCCAGCGCTTTGGCCGAGGTCAGAATATCGGGCTGCACGCCATAGTGCTCATAAGCAAACAGCTTGCCGCTGCGTCCCATACCGCTCTGCACTTCATCCAGCACCAGCAGTGCCTGGTATTGATCGCACAGTTCACGCAGCCCGTGCATAAACTCTTCGGTTGCGGGCACCACGCCGCCCTCACCCTGAATCGGTTCGACCACGATAGCGCAGGTGTGATCGTCGATAACCGCCTTAACCGCAGCCAGATCGTTGAACGGCACGTGGACGATATCGGCAGGTTTAGGGCCAAAGCCATCGGAATATTTTGGCTGTCCGCCGACCGTCACGGTAAACAGCGTCCGGCCGTGGAAAGCATTGTGGAAGGCGATGATCTTACTTTTGAACGGGCTGTGACGTTTGCAGGCGTAATAGCGTGCCAGCTTGAACGCCGCCTCATTCGCTTCTGCACCGGAGTTGGCGAAAAACACCCGCTCGGCAAAGGTGGCATTGATTAACTTGCTGGCGAGACGCAGCGCCGGTTCGTTGGTGAAGACGTTACTGGTATGCCACAGCGTTTCGCCCTGGCTTTTCAGCGTTTCCACCAGCGCAGGATGGCAATGGCCGAGCGCAGTCACGGCGATGCCGCCCGAAAAGTCGATATATTCTTTGCCCTGCTGATCCCAGACGCGGCTGCCCTTGCCTTTGACCGGCACGAACTGCGCTGGTGCATAAACAGGCAAAATAACGTTATCGAACGTTTCCCGTGTGACCGCAATTTTTTCGGCTGCCATTAGTGACCCCATTTGAATGATTGTTGTACCGCTGTGAAATAATAATCACAAAATATGCATAAAAAATCACTCAAAGGCAAACTATTGCGACAGGAAATTGCGCAGCAGCTGGTGTCCCTGCTCGCTGAGAATGCTTTCAGGATGGAATTGCACCCCTTCCAGTGCCAGGGTTTTATGGCGGATGCCCATGATCTCGTCGGGCTGTCCGTCACGCAGGCTCCAGGCGGTGACCTCAAAGACGTCAGGCAGCGTATCGCGTTTTACGATCAATGAATGGTAACGGGTAACGGTGAGGGGATTATTCAACTGGCGGAACACGCCGCTGTTGCTGTGCTGAATCAGCGAGGTTTTACCGTGCATCACCTGACGGGCGCGCACGACCTCGCCGCCCCAGGCCTGCGCAATCGCCTGATGTCCGAGGCAAACGCCCAGCACCGGCAGGCGTCCGGCAAAATGGCGAATCGCCGCCAGTGAAATGCCGGATTCGTTGGGGGTACAGGGTCCCGGGGAAATCACCAGATGGGTCAGCGGCAGCGCATCCATCTGCTGCAGGGTGATGGCATCGTTGCGCACCACCCGAACCTGCGCGCCCAGCTCGCAGAAATATTGATAGAGATTCCAGCTAAAGGAGTCGTAGTTGTCGATCAGCAGCAGCATGACTAATCCAGAGTGGTTACCAGCGCCGCTATTCTACGCGGTTACGCCGGCTCGCTCACCACTTTCGCAAAAACCTGCTCCAGCAGCTGCAGGTCGCCTGCAACGCCTGCCTGATTCGCCACTCGCCAGCTTTCGGCATCGATCGCCTCCCACGCCAGCAGATAACCGGCATGCAGCGCCAGCTGCTCGAAAAAGATGCGTTGCGCGCGGCCATTTCCTTCACGGAAAGGATGCAGCACGTTGATTTCGCAGTAGTAGTGGGCAATACGCTGTACAAAGGCGTCACGCGGCAGGTCGGCGAGGCCATTTTCCTCTTCCAGCGCCGCCATCAGGGCATTCCCCTCTTTTTCGATATATTCGAAATGGCAGAACGGCGTCTCATCGCGCCAGATATCGATGGTACGCAACTCACCGGCCCAGCTGTAAACATCCTGGAACAGCGTACGGTGGATCAGCTGCAGCCACGGCAAGCCGGCATTACGCGGCCCTAACTCCAGCGTCGCCAGGCGGGCAGCACTGAAGCTCAGCTCTGCTTTACGCAGCTGTGCCGCGTCATGAATATCGAGCAGATTCTTCAGCACGTTGTCGTTGTGCCACAGGTAGGGATCCTGGCTGACCGCGATATTAGAGACCATATTGCCTCCTCAGCGAAGCCAGACGTGCCGCCGCCTCGTCGCCTTTTACCGCGGGTTCATTGTGGCTGAAGCCTTCCAGCCGACAGCTAGCCTGATAGCTGGCGCTGCGCCGCTGTTGCCACAATGTGGCCTTTTGTTTCTCGGTAAGTTTGTTCGCCATGCCGCCTCCTGCTCAGGTTTTGCCCTAAGTATAAGAGCATTTTCTGGCTTTGCCGGATGCGGGAAAGCGCCGCCATCGACAGATGGCGGCATGAAGCATTAAGGCAGAACTTTAGCGGAGAGGATAACTACCGGTTTAGACGGGACATTCTGGTAAGGACCGACATCTTTGGTCGGTACCTGAGAAATTTTTTCAGCCACATCCTGACCTTTCACAATCTTACCGAATACCGCATAGCCAAAATCACGCTGGCCATGGTCGAGGAAGGCGTTATCGGCCACGTTGAGGAAGAACTGGCTGGTGGCGCTGTCTTTATCGGCGGTACGGGCCATTGAGATGGTGCCGCGCAGGTTACGCAGGCCGTTATCCGCCTCATTTTTGATCGGCGCATTGGTCTGCTTCTGCTGCATGTCGGTGGTAAAGCCGCCGCCCTGCACCATAAAGCCTGGGATCACGCGATGAAAAATGGTGTTGTTGTAGAAGCCACTGTTGACGTAATCAACAAAGTTTTTCACCGAGACCGGCGCTTTTTGGTCATTCAGTTCGAGTTCGATATTGCCGGCGGAGGTGGTGAGCAGAACATGGGTATCGCCTTTTGCGGCCAGGGCCGAGGCAGAAACAGATGAGAGCGCTAACAGGGTAATTGCCGCTGTTAAAGTACGTTTAAACATGAAAGATTCCTTACCTTGGAGAGCTAGCTCAAAAACGTGATTGATTGTAAAGAGCATGTAATACAAGAGCCAGCGTTTTACCTATATTTACGCTGCGGCTTAAAAAGCGCGAGCAATCGATAAAACCCGGCAAATGCGTGATTAAAATCACACAACACATGAAATGTAGATCTCCAGTTTCACTGGTTGTTTATTAAGATCACAGTTCCGTTTACACTTTCTGACACTTTTTGCCACCGGTTTCCTAACAGGTTCAGAACATGACAAACCGTAATCGTATCGGCCTTACCTGGATAAGCTTCTTTTCGTATGCGCTTACCGGCGCATTGGTAATCGTTACCGGCATGGTAATGGGCGATATCGCGAAAGATTTCCAGATCCCCATCTCCAGCATGAGTAACACCTTCACCTTCCTGAACAGCGGGATCCTGGCCGCCGTTTTCCTCAATGCCTGGCTGATGGTGATCGTGCCACTCAAGCGCCAGCTGATTTTCGGTTTCGTCCTGATGGTGCTGGCGATCATTGGCTTAATGACCAGCCGCGATCTCAGCATCTTCTCGCTCTGCATGTTCGTGCTGGGTGTGGTCAGCGGCATTACCATGTCGATCGGGACGTTCCTGATTACCCACATGTATGAAGGTCGCCAGCGCGGATCACGTCTGCTGTTTACCGACTCCTTCTTCAGCATGGCGGGCACGCTGTTCCCGGTGCTGGCAGGTATCCTGCTGGCACGTCAACTGCCATGGTACTGGGTTTATGTCTGCATCGGCTTCATCTATGTGGCGATTTTCATCATGACGCTGTTTGTCGAGTTCCCGGTACTGCGCAAGCCGGAAAACAGCCCGACAGTTGAAAAGGAAAAATGGGGCGTTGGCGTGCTGCTGCTCGCGGTTGCCGCCCTGTGCTACATCCTCGGTCAGCTCGGTTTTATCTCGTGGGTACCGGAATACGCCACCAAAGTGATGGGCATGAATATCGATAATGCCGGACAGCTGGTTGGCAGCTTCTGGACCGCCTATATGGTCGGAATGTGGGCGTTCAGCTTCCTGCTGCGCTTCTTCGATCTGCAACGTATCCTGATGGTGCTGGCTGGCCTGGCGACGCTGCTGATGTACTGGTTCGTCAGCAGCCAGGATGCCGGCATGCTGAAGTGGATCATCATGGTTCTGGGCTTTAGCTCCAGCGCGATTTACACCACCATCATCACGCTCGGCTCGCTGCAAACCAAAGTAGCTTCACCAAAACTGGTGAACTTCATTCTGACCTGCGGCACCGTCGGCACCATGCTGACCTTTGTGGTTACCGCGCCTATCGTCGAGAAGAGCGGCGTGCACACCGCGCTGGTCACCGCTAACGGTCTGTATGCGGTGGTGTTTGTCATGTGTGTCCTGCTGGGACTGGTGACCAAACATCGTTCGCACGGTCACGTCACCCATTAATCTCGCCGGGCGGCGATCCTTCGCCGCCCTGCTTGTCAGCGCCGGAAGTCGACGCGCTCCTGCTCCCGCCAGTAAATCTCACTCTCAGCCGGTCTGGTTGCCGCAATCACTTCACCGCGACGCAGTGAATAGCGCACCGGAACCTGTCTTCTTACCGCATCAAAGCCGCTCTCGGCAGGCAGAATGATCAGGCTGGCCTCGTGGCCGCTCTGAATACCGTAGCCGGAAAGCTGCAGAGTTCTGGCACTGTTATGGGTAATCAGATCTAAGCCGGCATCAATCTGTTCGTAACCCATCAACTGGCAGACGTGCAATCCCATATGCAGCACCTGCAGCATGTTCGCGGTGCCCAGCGGATACCAGGGATCAAACACATCATCGTGCCCGAAGCAGACGTTAATCTCCGCCTCCAGCATCTCTTTCACCCGCGTAATGCCGCGCCGCTTAGGATAGTGGTCGAAACGGCCCTGCAGATGAATGTTAACCAGCGGATTAGCGACAAAATTAATGCCTGACAGTTTTAACAGACGGAACAGCCGCGAGGTGTAGGCACCGTTATAAGAGTGCATAGCGGTAGTGTGGCTGGCGGTGACCCGCGCGCCGTTACCGTCACGATGCGCCAGCGCCGCCACGGTTTCGACAAAGCGCGACTGCTCATCGTCAATTTCATCGCAGTGCACATCAATCAGCTTGTCGTAGCGGTTGGCCAGCGCAAAAGTTTTGTGCAGTGACTCAACGCCATATTCGCGGGTGAATTCGTAATGCGGAATCGCCCCGACGACATCTGCGCCGAGCCGCAATGCTTCTTCCAGCAACGCTTCACCATTGGGATAAGAGAGAATGCCCTCCTGCGGAAAAGCGACAATCTGCAGGGTTATCCACGGTGCCACCTCTTCTTTCAGCTCCAGCATCGCTTTTAACGCGGTCAGGCTGGGGTCGGAGACGTCGACATGGGTACGGACAAACTGAATGCCGTTGGCGATCTGCCATTTCAGCGTCTGTAATGCCCGCTGCTTCACGTCCTGATGACTGAGCAGCGCCTTGCGCTCAGCCCAGCGCTCAATGCCTTCAAATAGCGTACCGGACTGATTCCAGGTCGGTTCACCGGCAGTCTGGGTGGTATCAAGATGAATATGCGGTTCAATGAACGGCGCACTGGCGAGGCCGCCCTCACCGTCCAGCGATGCCTCCACCGGCGTCGCCTGCTGCGGCTGGGGAGTGATACGGGCAATGTGACCGTCGGCAATTTCAATCTGCCATAAGCCCTCTCGCCAGGGTAAACGCACGTTATTAATCCACTTAAGTGAAGCCATTAGCCGCTCCTTTTCCGGTTAACCGTCTGCGGTTAAAACTAGCACGATTCACCGCGTCGCGGACAACGCCCTTAACCCCTTTACAGGCTTGCCGGATAAAGTTAATTCAAATCAACCACCTACCTCTAAATAGGTATATGAAGGAGCGGTTGATGTATATCAATGAGCGCCAGAAATGGCGCGCTATTGTAGCCGCAGATATCGTAAATTTGAGGCAAAAATGAGCAAGCACAATGTCGTCATTATCGGTAACGGCATGGTCGGGCACCGTTTTATAGAAGAATTACTTGAGAAGGCTGAACCTGACCAGTTTTCGCTAACCGTCTTTTGTGAAGAGCCGCGTGTCGCCTACGATCGTGTCCACCTTTCCGCTTACTTCTCTCACCACACAGCCGAAGAGCTATCTCTGGTTCGCGACGGGTATTATGAGCGGCATCAGGTCAACCTGCTGCTGGGTGAACGCGCCATTACCATCAACCGCGACGAGAAGCTGATTCACTCCAATACCGGCCGCGCGGTGCATTACGACACGCTGGTGTTCGCCACCGGATCTTATCCGTGGATCCCGCCGATTAACGGCGCAGAAGGCAGCGACTGCTTTGTCTACCGCACCATCGAAGATCTTAACGCTATCGAAGCCTGCTCGCGCCGCAGCAAACGCGGTGCGGTAATCGGCGGTGGACTGCTGGGACTGGAAGCGGCGGGCGCGCTGAAAAATCTCGGCGTCGAAACCCATGTGATTGAATTCGCGCCGGTGCTGATGGCTGAACAGCTCGATCGGCAAGGCGGCGAGCAGTTACGCCGTAAAATCGAGCAGATGGGCGTGCGGGTACATACCGGTAAAAATACCCAACAGATCCACCATCATGAAAACGGCGGTAAAACGCTGCAATTTGCCGATGGCAGCGAGCTGGAGGTCGATTTCATCGTCTTCTCGACCGGTATCCGGCCGCAGGACAAGCTGGCAAAACAGTGTGGATTAGCACTGGGGCCGCGCGGTGGCATCGCCATTAATGATCAGTGCCTGACCAGCGATAGCGACATCTACGCCATCGGTGAATGCGCCGCCTGGCAGAACCGGGTCTACGGACTGGTAGCACCAGGCTACAAAATGGCGCAGGTCGCCAGCGATACCCTGCTGGGCCGCCCCAACGCCTTCACCGGTGCCGACATGAGCGCCAAACTGAAATTGCTGGGTGTCGATGTGGGCGGCATTGGTGATGCGCGTGGCACCACGCCAGGCGCACGCAGCGTGGTGTGGCTGGATGAGAGTAAATCGATCTACAAACGTTTAATTCTCAGCGAAGATCAGCAAACCCTGCTCGGCGCAGTGCTGGTGGGCGATACCAGCGACTACGGCAACCTGCTGCAGCTGGTGCTGAATGCGATACCGCTGCCCGCCAATCCGGAAGCGCTGATTTTACCGGCCGGCAGCGGCGAAAAACCGGCCATCGGGGTCGACTCGCTGCCCGACAGCGCGCAAATTTGTTCCTGCTTTGACGTCAGCAAAGGCGACATCATTAACGCGGTACAGGCTGGCTGCCACACGGTAGCGGCGCTGAAAAGCGCCACCCGCGCCGGCACCGGCTGCGGCGGCTGTATTCCATTGATTACTCAGGTACTGAACAGCGAACTGAGCCGTCAGGGAATTGAGGTCAATAACCATCTTTGCGAACACTTCGCTTATTCGCGTCAGGAGCTGTATCACCTGATTCAGGTCGAAGAGATCAAGACGTTTGACGATTTGCTGGCGAAATATGGTCAGGGCTACGGCTGTGAAGTGTGTAAACCGACGGTCGGTTCCCTGCTCGCTTCGTGCTGGAATGAGTATGTGCTCAAGCCACAACATGCCCCGCTACAGGACAGCAACGATCTCTATCTCGGCAATATCCAGAAAGACGGTACCTATTCGGTGATCCCGCGTTCGCCGGGCGGTGAAATCTCGCCGCAGGGATTGAAAGCGGTGGGCGATATTGCCGAACGCTACCAGCTCTACACCAAAATTACCGGCTCACAGCGCATCGGCATGTTCGGTGCCCGCAAAGAGGATTTGCCCGCCATCTGGTCTGAGCTGATTGCTGCGGGCTTTGAGAGCGGCCAGGCCTACGCCAAAGCGCTGCGCATGGCAAAAACCTGTATTGGCAGCACCTGGTGCCGCTATGGCGTGGGCGACAGCCTCGGCTTTGGCGTGATGCTGGAGAATCGCTACAAAGGCATTCGCACCCCGCATAAAATGAAGTTTGGCGTCTCCGGCTGTACCCGTGAGTGTTCGGAAGCCCAGGCTAAAGATGTCGGCATCATCGCCACCGAAAAAGGCTGGAATCTCTACGTCTGCGGCAACGGCGGCATGAAACCGCGCCATGGTGATCTGCTGGCAGCGGATCTCGATCAGCAGACGCTGATGACCTATCTCGACCGCTTCATGATGTTCTATATCCGCACCGCCGATCGCCTGCAGCGTACCTCAACGTGGCTGGAGAGTCTGGAAGGCGGTATCGACTATCTGCGTAAAGTGATCGTTGACGATAAGCTGGGCCTCAACAGCCATCTCGAGCAGGAAATGAAGCGGCTGCGTGCCAGCGTCCACTGCGAGTGGAAAGCTACGCTCGAAGAGAACAGCAACCTGACGCACTTCGCTCACTTTATTAACTCATCGCAGCGCGATCCGGCGATACAGGTGGTGGCCGAACGCGATCAGCATCGTCCGGCGCGCCCTGAAGAACGCATCGCCGTCACCCTGATTGAGGAGACTGAATAATGAGCCAGTGGAATGCAGTGTGTCAGCTGACACAAATCCTGCCCGCCACCGGTGTTTGCGCACTGGTGAAAGGTCAGCAGATTGCTATCTTTCGTCCACGGAACGATGAGCAACTGTATGCCATCAGCAATATCGACCCGTTTGCCGAGGCCAGCGTGTTATCGCGCGGCATTATCGCCGAGCATCAGTCAACGTTATGGGTCGCCAGCCCGCTGAAAAAACAGCACTTTCGTCTTTGCGATGGCTATTGCATGGAAGATGAAACGCGCTCAGTGGCAGCGTATCCGGTGCGGGTGAATGCGGGCCAGGTCGAAGTCTGTCTCTGATTCCCGTCTACTGCCCGCCGCTGGCGGGCTTTTTTTTGAGGACCGCTTATGGACTATTTCCCGCTGTTTTGTCGGCTGCAGGGCAAACGTTGCCTGCTGGTTGGCGCGGGCGAAGTGGCTGAGCGCAAAGCCCGCCTGCTGCTGGAGGCCGGGGCCGATCTGTGGGTTGGCGCACGCGACTTCTCGCCCGCCTTCCGGCAATGGGCGCAGCAGCAAGCCGTGACCCTGTTGCCCGGCGAGTTTGATCCGCACTGGCTGACCGATTGCTGGCTGGTAGTAGCCGCTACCAACGATGATGCGGTCAATCAGCAGGTGGCAGCGGTGGCCGAACGTCAGCGAATTTTCTGCAACCTGGTCGATGCGCCGCAACAGGCCAGCGCCATCATGCCCTCCATCATTGACCGTTCGCCGCTGATGGTGGCGGTCTCATCGGGTGGCCGTGCGCCGGTGCTGGCCCGCTTACTGCGGGAGAAACTGGAAGCAATGTTGCCGCAACATCTGGGCCAACTGGCGCAGCGGGCAGGCAGCTTACGGGCGCGGGTAAAGCAGCAGTTTGCATCGATTGCCGTACGCCGACACTTCTGGGAGCGTTTTTTTAGCAGTGAGCGGCTGGCGCAAACCCTGGCAAACGGCGATGGCGAACGTGCTCAGCAGTTAACTGAGGCGCTGTTTGCGGCGGATTTGCCGACGCAGGGTGAAGTGACGCTGGTGGGTGCCGGTCCCGGTGATGCCGGTTTGCTGACGCTGAAAGGGCTGCAACAGATCCAGCAGGCAGATATCGTGGTGTATGACCGGCTGGTCTCTGAACAGGTGCTTAACCTGGTGCGACGCGATGCCGAGCGTATCTTTGTCGGCAAGCGCGCCGGTCACCACTGCGTCCCGCAGGAGGCGATCAACCAGCTGTTGCTGGAGCAGGCGCAGCGCGGTAAACGGGTGGTGCGGCTGAAAGGCGGCGATCCGTTTATCTTTGGCCGCGGTGGCGAAGAGCTGGAGATGCTGGCGCAGCACCAGATCCCGTTCAGCGTGGTGCCCGGCATCACGGCGGCCTCAGGCTGTGCGGCGTACAGCGGCATTCCCCTGACCCACCGCGATCATGCACAAAGCGTCAGGCTGGTCACCGGGCATCTGCAGAAAGAGGGAACGCTCTGCTGGCAGACGCTGGCGGCGGAGCAGCAAACGCTGGTGTTTTATATGGGGCTGACGCAGGCCGCAGAGATTCAGCATCAGCTGCTGCAGCACGGTATGCGCAGCGATATGCCGGTCGCGCTGGTAGAAAACGGTACCAGCCCCCGTCAGCGCGTGGTCACCGGCACCCTGACCGAACTGGCAGCGCTGGCGCAACAGGTCAGCAGCCCGAGCCTGATGATCATCGGCAGCGTGGTCAGCCTGCGCGATAAGCTGCGCTGGTTTTAACGGTTGAGCAACGCATAAGAAAACGGCGGGCTATAAGTCCGCCGTCTGTGCTGTTGGCAATGCCGTTACGGCATGGCGACAAAGCCGACTGCTTCGTAGACTTTCTTCAGGGTTTCCTGCGCCTGGGCACGGGCTTTCGCCGCACCGTCACGCATCACCTGCTCCAGCAACGCGTCGTCGTTACGGAAACGATGGTAGCGTTCCTGCAGCTCGGACAGCATGCCTGAGACCGAATCCGCTACCGCCCCTTTCAGGTGGCCATACATCTTGCCTTCGAACTCCTGCTCCAGCTCAACGATGCTTTTTCCGGTCACACCCGACAAAATATCCAGCAGGTTAGAGACGCCCGCTTTCTCTTTCACGTCGTAGCGCACCACTGGCGGCTCTTCGGAGTCGGTTACCGCGCGCTTGATTTTCTTCACGACCGATTTCGGATCTTCCAGCAGGCCGATCACGTTATTACGGTTTTCATCCGACTTGGACATTTTCTTCGTCGGTTCCAGCAGCGACATGACGCGCGCGCCTGACTTCGGAATAAACGGCTCTGGCACTTTGAAAACGTCGCCATACAGCGCATTGAAGCGATGGGCGATATCGCGGCTCAGCTCCAGATGCTGTTTCTGATCTTCACCAACCGGGACCTGATGGGTCTGATAGAGCAGAATATCAGCCGCCATCAGCACCGGATAATCGAACAGGCCGGCATTGATGTTCTCTTCGTAACGCGCCGACTTATCCTTGAACTGCGTCATACGGCTGAGTTCACCGAAATAGGCGTAGCAGTTAAGGATCCAGCTCAGTTGGGTGTGCTCTGGCACATGCGACTGAACAAAGATGGTGCTCTTTTGCGGATCGATACCGCAGGCGAGATAGAGTGCCAGCGTATCCAGCGTGGCTTTACGCAACGCGACGGGATCCTGTCGAACGGTAATGGCGTGCAGATCGACGATGCAGTAAATGCAGTGGAAATCATCCTGCATCTGCACCCACTGACGCAGCGCACCCATATAGTTGCCAATGGTCAGTTCGCCGGACGGCTGTGCGCCGCTGAAAACAATGGGTTTGCTCATGCTTAAGTCCTGATAATTACAGCCCGAGAGCGGGCAAAAGTTGGTCAAAAGAGTCGAGTGTGACGTTGGGCTGGCTACTGGCAATCGATTCGCCATAGTTGTAGCCATAGGTCATGCCAACATTGGGCACGCCAGCCGCCTGGGCAGCCTGAATATCGTTACGCGAATCGCCGACAAACAGCAGCTGATCGGGCAGGACACCAAAGGTCCCCAGCACCAGAAAGATCGCGGCAGGATGCGGTTTCTTCACCGGCACATCGTCACCGCCGATAATCAACGAAAAAGCCTCTGCAATGCCAAGCGATTGAAGCAGTGGCGCGACAAAGGGCGTCGGCTTATTGGTGACAATCGCCAGCGGTAAACCGGTGGCCTGCAGCGCAGCCAGCGTCTGCTTCACCTGCGGGAACAGCGTGCTGCCCGCATCAACCGTGTCAGCATAGTGTTTGTCGAACAGCGCACGCGCATCGTGCTGCTCGTCCGGCTGCGGCTCACGGCCCAGCGCAAAAGTCAGGGCGCGCGACATCATGATGTCCGCTCCGTTACCAATCCAGGTTGAGACGCGCTCAAGGCCGGCGACCGGCAGGCTGAGATCTTTCAGCGTCCGATCGATCGCCTCAGCGAGACCCGGCGCGCTATCGACTAGCGTGCCGTCGAGGTCAAACGCCAGCGCCCGGATATCAGTGAAATGAGCCATTGGCTTTCTCCAGTTCGTTACGCATCTCGTCGATCACTTTTTTGTAATCCGGGTGACCGAAGATGGCAGAACCGGCGACAAACATGTCGGCGCCAGCAGCCGCGATCTGACCGATGTTATCAATCTTCACGCCACCATCCACTTCGAGACGAATATTGTAACCGCTCTGATCGATACGCTTGCGCGCTTCACGCAGCTTATCCAGCGTACCAGGGATAAACGACTGGCCGCCAAAGCCCGGATTAACCGACATCAGCAGAATAATATCCAGCTTATCCATGACGTAATCGAGGTAGCTCAGCGGGGTTGCCGGATTGAATACCAGCCCAGCTTTGCAGCCATGTTCTTTAATCAGCTGCAGGGTGCGATCAACGTGCTCGCTGGCTTCGGGATGAAAGGTGATGTAGGTCGCGCCTGCACGGGCGAACTCGGGGATCAACGCATCCACCGGTTTGACCATCAGATGGACATCGATCGGCGCGGTGATGCCATAGTCGCGCAACGCTTTCAGTACCATCGGTCCCATGGTCAGGTTGGGAACATAGTGGTTATCCATCACGTCGAAGTGAACTACGTCGCCTCCGGCCTCCAGCGCTTTCGCGGTATCTTCGCCCAGGCGAGCAAAGTCCGCCGAAAGGATTGAAGGGGCCAGCAAATATTGTTTCATCCGATTCTCCCACTGTTGTGCGCCAGCCCTGAGGCTGGCGTAATGCGTTGGTCGCGGACGAAACAGACTAGCTATAGAGCGCCAGCAGTTCGTCGACCTTAGTGCGACCGGCTATGCTTCGGCTAATGGAACGCCGGGCTTTGACCACATGTAACACTGCATCCTGATACCACAAACGCGTCAGTGCAGTGTCGTGGTTAGAAATCAGTACCGGAATCCGGTGTTCTGACGAGGCCAGCTGTGCCGCTAACGTCGCCAGATGCTGCTGCTCGCGCAGGCTAAAACTGTTGGTGTGATAAGCCGTGAAGTTCGCCGTCGCCGACAGCGGCGCATAGGGCGGATCACAATATACCACGGAGCCTTTACCGGCATTGTTCAGGGTAACATCGTACGATTCACAGACAAACGTCGCTTTTTGCGCGCGCTCGGCAAACCATAACAGTTCTGCTTCCGGAAAGTAGGGTTTGCGATAGCGGCCAAACGGCACGTTGAATTCGCCACGCAGGTTATAGCGGCATAAACCGTTGTAACAGTGACGATTCAGATAGAGGAAAAGCAGCGCGCGCTGGTAGGCGTCGGTGCTGAGATTAAATTCGGTACGACGCAGGTAATAGCAGGCTTCGTTGTTACCTTCCGGGGTAAACAGCAGCTGCGCGTCACGAATAAAATCCGCCGTGCGCGTTTTGACAATGTTGTAGAGATTGATCAGATCGCTGTTGATATCGGCAAGATGGTAGCGATCAAAATCGGTATTGAGAAACACCGATCCCGCACCAACAAACGGCTCGATCAAACAGTCGCCTTGCGGCAGGTAGCGATGGATCTCTTCTACTAAGGGAAATTTTCCCCCTGCCCATTTCAGGAAAGCGCGATTTTTTTTCATGCTGTCGTGGTTATTACATCTTATTGTGAGGCTGTGGCTGGACCGACAGCAGATCTGCGCTTAAAACGGGGCCAGTAACGCTGGCCCCACATCAATTATTGACTGGCTTCTTTCTTAACCTGGCTAACCGGTTTAACCCACGGATTCTGTGCCCGGACTTCCGCTGGCAGCGATGCCACAGCGCGTTTGGCATCTGCCGGTGTTGCGTATGATCCACTCACCAGCACGTACCACGACTGACCGTTGCGGGTGGTTTTGTAGACGTGATACGCACTCAGATTCTGTTTTTTCGCCCAGGCATTCAGACTTTCCGCTTTGGACGCGCCGCTCAGTTGCAGCGTATAGCTGCCGCCTGGCAGTGATTTGCTGGCTGAACTGCTGCTGGCTGCGGCCGAACTGCTGGCCGCGGTATTGCCGGTAGGCGTGCGGGCTGGCGTCGTATGCGTCCGGCTGTCACTGGTAGTCGCAGGCTTCGAGGCAGTCTTGCGGCCGGCGTCGTGCGCAGGGCGCGTCGGCGACGTCGCTTTGTTCGGCGTCTGACGGCTGACCGGGGCGGTGACCGGGTTGGCTGCGGTTCCGGCATTGCCACTGACGGTGGCCGGCGCAGTTGGCAGCGAGCTACCATTTTGCGCGCCGGTCGCGGCACTGTCGACCTGCTGCTGCTGATTCGTCAGTGCGCTGTTGAGATCGCCAGGTAAAGTGACGCGCTGCTGATTGGCTGGCGTATCAACCGGGGCTGCCTGGGTTGGCGTTGAGGCCACCGGCGGCATCGAGACATCGCGCTGCGGGTTGCTGGCCGCATCACCACTGGCCGGCGCGCTATTTTCGGTCGCCGTCGGAGAGGTCTGCCCACCCGACATTGAAGAGGAGCCGGTCAGATCAATATTTTTCTCGCTGTTCGATCCACCGCCAGTGGCGGGCGCATTGCTGCCGGTCGCGGGCTTCTTATCATCCGGGCCATTCAGCGCCGAACCAATGCCCAGCACCAGTAACAACAGCACCAGAATCCCCACACCCATCATGATGCGCTGGCGTGAAACCGGTATTTTTGCTGCGGTAGACGCCTTACGTGGGCGCGAGGGACGACGGTCACTGGCGTCAGGTTTTAACTCGTCTTCCGGTTTGAACTCATCCATTATGCCTCCTCCGTAAAGCGGCATTCCGCACTGCGCACCCGGCGCGCCGCGTCACCACTTAACTGCTTAATATCAAGATTTCTGGCAATCGTTAATTGCAGCCAGCACCATATCATGCGCCACGCCGCCACGCACTTCAGAGCGGCCAATTGACAACGGAAGCACCAGCCGTAATTCACCCGCCAGTACTTTCTTGTCGCGCATCATATGAGGCAAGTACATCTCTGCGCTCATCTCCTGCGGACCGTGCACCGGTAAACCGGCACGCTGCAGCAGCGTGATGATACGTTCAGTCTGTTGCGGGCTGAACTGGCCCAGACGTTCAGCGGTACGCGCGGCCATCACCATGCCTGCAGCAATTGCTTCACCGTGCAGCCAGTTGCCGTAGCCCATCTGCGCTTCAATGGCATGACCAAAGGTATGGCCCAGATTGAGCAGTGCGCGCTGTCCGGTTTCCCGTTCATCGGCAGCCACCACGTCCGCTTTCAGTTCACAACAGCGACGAATGCAATAAGCCAGCGCCTGTTCATCCAGCGCCAGCAAGGCGTCAAGATTCTGCTCCAGCCACTGGAAAAACGCACCATCAAGAATGATGCCGTACTTAATTACTTCGGCCAGACCGGACGCCAGTTCACGTGCCGGCAGCGAGTGCAGACACGCGGTATCAATCACCACCGAGGCGGGCTGATAAAACGCGCCAATCATATTTTTGCCGAGCGGATGGTTTACGGCTGTTTTGCCGCCAACCGAAGAGTCAACCTGCGACAGTAAGGTGGTCGGCACCTGAATAAAGCGCACGCCACGCTGATAACTGGCCGCAGCAAAACCGGTAAGATCGCCAATAACGCCACCGCCCAGGGCGATCAGCGTCGTATCACGACCGTGCGGTTTTTTCAGTAAAGCGGTAAAGACCTGATCCATCACGGCCAGCGTTTTGTACTGCTCGCCGTCGGGTAAAATCACCTGATCCACTTTCACACCCGCCGCCGTCAGTAGCGCTGACAGTTTGTCGAGATAAAGCGGAGCCAGCGTCTGGTTAGTCACCACCATGGCGTTTTCGCCCGCGGTCAGCGGCCAAAAAGAAGCCGGATCGTTAAACAGTCCGGCGGCGATAGTGATGGGGTAACTGCGTTCCCCCAGTGAGACGGTGATCTTCTCCATGATGCTCGATACCTGTTAAAGAGCCTTCGAACGTTGGATCAACTTTTTTCCAACATGTGGATAATCTGGTTCGCCACCACTTTCGCACTTTGATCATCTGTGCGAATAGTCACATCGGCGATCTCTTCGTAAAGCGGGTTACGTTCGCCAGCCAGCGCTTCAAGCACTTCACGCGGCGGTGAATCCACCTGCAGCAACGGACGTTTTTTGTCACGTTGAGTGCGCGCCAGTTGCTTTTCGATGGTGGTCTCAAGATAAACCACGACGCCGCGGGCGGAGAGACGATTACGCGTTTCCCGGGATTTGACGGAGCCACCGCCTGTTGCCAGGACGATGCCTTGCTTTTCAGTCAGTTCGTTAATGATTTTTTCTTCGCGATCGCGAAAGCCAGCTTCGCCTTCGACGTCAAAAACCCAGCCCACATCCGCTCCGGTGCGTCGCTCAATTTCCTGATCGGAATCGAAGAACTCCATGTTGAGTTGCTGAGCCAACTGACGACCAATAGTGCTTTTGCCGGCACCCATCGGCCCAACCAGAAAGATATTGCGTTTCTCTGCCATTTTGTCGGTATTACTAAGAATTCGTTAATGATACCCCGCGTTCAGCATTTGCTGGCGGGACAGGAACTGAGACCTCATGAGCGTTAGCAAGAGTCAGACGAAAAATTATCTCAACACTCAAGGCTGTTTGGCAACCGATTATATTGCCTGCAGCTGATCCATTTCTGAATTGGCCTGTGGTTCGCGAAACTGTAACGCGCCAGCGCTGCGTCTTTACAACGCTGCTCACAGAGGAATTTTCTGATCTGTTTGCTGGGATTTACCCAACATAGACGGTTACACCGTATTGAAAATCGCTAAACCTTGTAAGCTAATTCCTGCCCTGCGTCAATTCGGATGGCCCTCTGGGACGCATTTTCCGTTTTATCCAGCCGTAAGCGCTGCTTCCCTGACCAATCGCGGCGTGATGAAGATCACCAGCTCCCGTTTTTTACGCTGCTCAGATTGCTGACGAAACAGCCCGCCGATCAGCGGCAGGTTGCCCAGTAACGGCACCCGATTTTCGCCCCGGGTTCGCTGCTGCTGAAATATACCGCCCAGCGCCAGCGTCTGCCCATCCCTGACCGTGACCTGAGTTTCAATCTCCTGTTTATCAATCGAGAGCACCTCGCTATCGCCGGTCCGGATGCTGCGGCCAGGCATGTTCTGGCTGATGTGAATGTTGAGCTGGATACGGCCATTGCCGGAAATGCTGGGCGTGACTTCCATGCCCAGTACTGCTTCTTTAAATTCAATACTGGTGGCGCCGCTGTTGCCCGCCGACACTTCATACGGAATTTCCGTGCCCTGCTTAATCGAGGCCGTTTGCTGATGCGAGGTAAATAGACGCGGACTGGCGATAATTTCGATCTGGTTCTCCTGTTCCAGCGCGCTTAACTCCAGATCCAGCAGCTGGCCGCCGATACGCGCCAGCGCCATCCCGACACTCACGCCGGGCGAACTTAGCGCCAGTGGAATCGCCAGCCGCGGATGATGAAGCACATTCGTGACCGCCGCGTCGCCAGCCTGTAATCCCCAGTTCACGCCGAGTTCCTGTAAATGCTCTTCACTGATGGTCACGATATGCGCCGCCAGTTCAATCTGCTCCAGCGGCAGATCCAGCGCCTTTAGCCAGCGCTCCGTTTGCTGCAACGCCGCCGCCGTATCACGCAGTAACAGCGTGTTGGTGCGTTTATCGACCGTGACGCTGCCGCGCGCGGTCATCAGTGACTGGCGCTCACTCAGCAGGCTGCGGTGTACCTCGCTGGCGCTGGCATAATGCAGCAGCACCGCGCGCTGTTGCAGCGGCATCTGTTGCAACCGCTCTTTCTGCTGTTCATCCCGAGCTTGCCGTTGCGCCTGCTGCCAGCTTTCCGGATAGACCAGCAGTACATTTTCGTGCTCAACCAGCGTCAGCTTTGCCATCCGGGCCACCAGATCCAGTGCCTGCTGCCACGGCAGATCATCCAGCCGCAGCGACAACGATCCCTCAACCTCGGGTGCAATAATCAGGTTGATCTGCTGGTAGTCTGCCAGGGCCTGCAAAATGCGCTCAACCGGCGCATTATCAAATGCCAGGCTGAGACGCTGATCGTCAGCGGCGCGGGCCGGCGACAGGCAACTGACTGCCAGCAATAACGTCAGAAGAGTTCTCATGCGGGCTTCCTTTTAAATAAAATGAATGACGTTGTGCACTGCAGCTGTTTTTGATGGCTAAGGTCAGGCTGCGCCGGTCAATGGCAATGAGCTGCCACGGCGTCAGTGCAAAAGGTTGCCCGGCCCGTATCGTCCTCACCTGCCCCTGCGGCGTCAGCAGCCAGCCGTGAAAACGTGATCCGCGACCAACGATCCCCTGCAGACGCCAGCCGGTCAGCGGTTCTGCCGCTGGCAGGCAGGCGGCCCCGGCAAGCGGCTGAAACGGATCGCGGGCCAGCGCGCTGCTGCAGCACAGCACCAGAATCAGCAGGCTACGGCGCATCGTCAGGCTCCAGCCAGAGTTGTGCCACCAGATGCTCTGGCTGTGCCAGCAGCAGGAAATGCGCCGGAAACGGGGCCGCTGCCTGAAAAAGTTCAGTAAACAGCGGCTGGAATTCCTGCCATTGCAGATGCAGCGTCAGAGTGCGTGGCTGGGTATCGGGCTGCCACTGCTCCAGCTGGTCGCGTCGTGAAGTGAGGAGGATTTCTATCGCCTGTCCTGAGGCTCCTGATGCAGAACGCACTGCGGGTGATATCAACTGAGCCTGCAGCAGCGCATTCGGCGGATTCTGACGCCATTGCTGCTGGCGCAGCTGCAGCGTCGTGGTCAGCGGCTTCAGGCGCTGCTGTTCAGCTGTCAGCGCCCTGAGTTCCGGCCGCAGCCACACCAGCCAGCTCAGCATCAGTAAACCGGCGGCCGCAGCTGCCAGCGCGCCGTAGCGTGCCATTGCCTTTAGCTGCCACCAGCCCGTCCACCACTCACTCATCGCCAACCGCCTGAAGCTGTGCCCGCAGAGTAAAATGATATCCCCCGCCAGGCTGACGCTGAACGCGGCCCTGCGCTATCCGGTTGAACAGCGGCAGCGCCGCCAGCCGTTGACGAAATTGCCGTATCGCCTGCATATCCTGCGCCTGGCCTTCCAGCGTGAACTGGCTGTCGCGTTTCTCCAGCCGCTTCAGCCAGGCGGTCCCGGGCAGCAACACGGGTAAATCCAGCCAGAACTGCTGCCAGGCTGCCCGCTGCATCGCCTGTTGTTGCTGTTTATGGCGCAGCGCTTGCTGTAACGCGAGCTGTTCCATCAGCGCTTGTTGCCGGGCTAAACGCGCAAGTAAATCGTCCAGCGCCAGCTGCACCGTGGCGGTTTCCACTGCAGCCCGCTGCTGCAGTGCCTTTATCCGCCACAACGGCAGAATCACCACCAGCATCAGACTGACGGCGACCAGCAGCAGCACCGTCAGGCTTTGCCGTTGCTGCTGCAAATCGCGTCGCTGCCGCCAGGGCAGCAGATTGACCGCCACCATCAGCAATCCTTAATCCGCAGCGCCAGACCGGCCGCCAGCGCGAATGCACCCGGATTGGCGGGCAACGGCGGCTGCTTATACTGGAACAGATCGAAGGGTGAGAACGGTGTCACGACTGCAGGCCAGGTGACGGACTGCGAGGCACAGGCCAGTATCTGCGAGGCCTGCGGAAATGCCTGCTGTTGCAACGCCTCAACCGAAGCCGCGTCGCCCGCATCCGCAGCGGTTTGCCCATCGCTCCACAACCAGCGCTCATCCTGCTGCAACACCAGCACGCTGCCGGCGCGTAAGCGGGCCTGTTGAGCCAGCCGTTTCAGCGCCTCAGTGGTCAGTTCAAACACCTGTGGCGTTAATCCAGCCTGCAGCAGCGGTGCTGCCCACTGGTCGATCACCTCCAGCCGGGCGGCGGTAACACAGAGCTGTCCGCCCGCAGCATCCTGTCGGTAATCCAGCGCCAGCGCAGTGGGCTCCAGCGGGAAAAGACGCCGTGCCGCCGCCTGCACATAGTGCCCCAGAGCCGGCTCGTGCAGCGGCTGTGCCGGGAGCGGTAGCTGGCGCTGTAATACCAGCTGAACCGGCAAACCGACGCGCAGCGAATAGCGCCGTGGCAGGCGCTGTCGCCAGGCGGTTAAGGCCGCCAGTAATTCAGGCGAAGATTGCAGCACGCCGTTTCTTAACGTATCTTGCGGCAGCCGCTGCTGCCACCAGTGGCGTAGCTGCCAGCCATCACGTTGAGGCTGGAGGGCCAGGGCACAAATCTGCCTATTCTGAATATCCAGCCCAATTTGCCAGGTATGAAAAGCCATGCGCGCGATCTCCTTATCGTCCGGGGAAAATGGACATATCAAAGCGTCTGGCTTGCCTTTATACTACCGCGCGGTTGTTTATAAACTGCTCAAACGACAACAGATGGGAAATTCCAGGTGAAGTTCGTAAAGTATTTATTGATCCTTGCAGTGTGTTGCATGTTGTTGGGAGCAGGCTCGATTTATGGTTTGTACAAATACATAGAGCCACAGTTGCCCGATGTGAACACGCTGAAAGATGTGCGTCTGCAAACGCCGATGCAGGTTTACAGCGCTGAGGGCGATTTGATCGCGCAGTACGGTGAAATGCGCCGTATTCCTTTAAAGCTGCAGCAAGTCCCGCCTGAGATGGTGAAAGCGTTTATTGCGACTGAAGATAGCCGTTTTTATGAGCATCATGGCGTCGATCCGGTCGGCATCTTCCGTGCCGCCAGCATTGCGCTGGTGTCGGGCCACGCCTCACAGGGCGCCAGTACCATTACTCAACAGTTAGCGCGTAACTTCTTCCTGAGTCCGGAACGCACGCTGATGCGTAAAATAAAGGAAGCGTTTCTGGCGATTCGTATTGAGCAGCTGCTGAATAAAGATGAAATTCTTGAGCTCTACCTCAATAAAATTTACCTCGGCTATCGCGCCTACGGCGTCGGTGCTGCCTCGCAGGTCTATTTTGGTAAGCCGGTCGATCAGCTGTCGCTGAGTGAAATGGCGATGATTGCCGGTCTGCCGAAAGCGCCTTCGACGTTCAACCCGCTTTACTCGCACAGCCGCGCCTTATCACGTC
Source organism: Pantoea sp. AN62 (assembly GCF_050432985.1). Classification (NCBI taxonomy): domain Bacteria; kingdom Pseudomonadati; phylum Pseudomonadota; class Gammaproteobacteria; order Enterobacterales; family Erwiniaceae; genus Pantoea; species Pantoea sp. AN62. The sequence goes on from NZ_JBNPYB010000006.1 coordinate 74,181, forward strand.
GCAACGTGGTGCTGGCGCGCATGCTGGATCAGCATTACATCACCCAGCAGCAGTACGACGAGGCGCGTAATACGCCACTGGTGGCGAAGTATCATGGTCCGGAAATCGCCTTCTCCGCCCCTTATCTCAGCGAGATGGTGCGTCAGGAGATGGTGAAACGGTACGGTGAAAATGCCTATACCGACGGTTACAAGGTTTACACCACGGTGACCCGTCGCCTGCAGCAGGCGGCGCAGACCTCGGTGCGCAATAACGTGATGGCTTACGACATGCGTCATGGCTATCGCGGCCCGACCAGCGTGCTATGGAAAGTTGGCGAACCGGCGTGGGATCAGGCGCGGATCGAGAAAGCTCTGAAGACGCTGCCGGTCTACGGCCCGCTTCAGCCGGCGGTCGTCACCGAAGCACGGAGCGATGAGGCGACCGTGATGATGAAAGATGGCAGCAATGTCTCGCTGACCTTAGCGGGCGTTCGCTGGGCCCGTCCTTATAAGTCTGACACCGTGCAGGGCCCAACGCCGAAAAGCGTCAGCCAGGTATTACAGCCCGGCCAGCAGATCTGGGTGCGCAAGGTCGACGATGCATGGTGGCTGGGTCAGGTTCCGGATGTGAACTCCGCACTGGTCTCACTCGATCCGAACGACGGCGCAGTGCGTGCGCTGGTCGGCGGGTTCGATTTCAACCAGAGCATGTTTAACCGTGCGACTCAGGCGCTGCGTCAGGTGGGTTCGAACATCAAACCTTTCCTGTATACCGCCGCGATGGATCGTGGCCTGACGCTGGCTTCGATTCTTAATGACGTGCCGATTTCACGCTGGGATGCCGGTGCCGGTGCTGACTGGCGGCCGAAAAACTCCCCGCCAACCTATGATGGCCCGATTCGTCTGCGTCAGGGCTTAGGCCAGTCGAAGAACGTGGTGATGGTACGTGCGATGCGGGCAATGGGCGTCGATTATGCCGCAGAGTATCTGCAGCGTTTCGGCTTCCCGGCGCAAAACATCGTGCATACCGAGTCGCTGGCGCTGGGTGCGGCCTCGTTTACGCCGTTACAGGTGGTTCGCGGCTACTCAGTGATGGCTAACGGCGGATTCCTGGTCGACCCTTACTTCATCACCCGCATCGAGAATGAACAGGGCGGCGTAGTGTTTGAAGAGAAACCGAAAATTGCCTGTCCGCAGTGCAATCTGCCGGTGATCTACGGCGATACCAAAAAAGCGCTGGCACTGAACGAAGAGAGCGTTGAAAACGTGGCGGCATCCGATAAAAACCAGAATCAGGCGGTGCCACAGCCCGAACTGGAGCAGGTGCCCACCCCGCCTGAGCAGGGCAACTATGCGCCGCACGTGATCAACACGCCGCTGACCTTCCTGATCAAGAGCGCGCTGAACTCGAATATCTTCGGCGAGCCAGGCTGGATGGGTACCGGCTGGCGCGCCGGTCGTGATCTCAAGCGTAATGACATCGGCGGTAAAACCGGTACCACCAACAGCTCGAAAGATGCCTGGTTCTCCGGTTACGGTCCGGGCGTGGTGACCTCAGTGTGGATTGGCTTTGACGATGCCCGCCGCAATCTGGGCCGCAGCACGCTGTCAGGCGCGATCCCCGATCAGATTTCAGGCTATGAAGGCGGTGCGAAGAGCGCGCAGCCAGCATGGGATGAATTTATGAAGAGTGCGCTGGATGGCGTGCCGGTGCAGCCGTTAACGCCGCCAGAAGGCATTGTCACGGTGACCATCGATCGCAGTACCGGCAAGCTGGCGAACGGCGGTGGCAACACCCGTCAGGAATACTTCATCGAAGGGACTCAGCCAACCGAATATTCGGTACATGATGTCGGCACCACCATTATGGATAATGGCCAGAGCCACGAACTGTTCTGATGTGCAACGCAGATCACAAAAGGCCGACAGATGTCGGCCTTTTTTTATGCAGAACGTTTTTACTCAGTAGGTCTGACTCAGTAACCCAGACGCCCCTGCTTCACCAGCCATTCGCGCGCCATAAACAGTGCACTGACGTTACGCGCCTCACGGAAATCAGGCTCCTGTAACAGTGACAACATGTCGCTCAGCGGCCAGCGATGCACGATCAGCGGTTCTGGTTCATCCCCTTCCAGCTTTTCGGCATACAGCCCTTCAGCAATCACGATGTTCATTTTGCTGGAAAAGTAGGAGGGTGCCATCGTCAGCTTGCCCAGCGGGGTCAGCTGACCTGCGCCAAAGCCCACTTCTTCTTTAAGTTCGCGGTCGGCAGCCTGATTAACTGACTCACCGGCATCGATCAGCCCTTTGGGAAAGCCCAGTTCATAGCTTTCCAGCCCCACGGCATATTCCTGAATCAGAATAAGATGGTCATCAATGATCGGCACAATCATGACCGCCTCACGTTCTGAGGGTTTCATCCGCTCATAAACGCGCCGCGCACCATTGCTAAAGGCCAGATCGACCGCTTCGATGGTAAACAATCGTGAACGCGCCACGGCTGTTACATTGAGGATGTCAGGTTTTTTTAACGGGTTTTTCATATCAGCCTCAAACTTTACTGCGCCGGCTCTCAGGAACGAATTAGCATACCTAACCGCAGACAATTGTGCGACAGTCAGACCATGAGGTTGTCGTTACGCCGTTTACGGTTAGCCACTACCCCCTTGTGGTTATCAGTATGAAAAAATTTGCATTAGTCAATACACCCCGATCAGTTTCAGATAATACCGATATTTAATTCAGTCTGAGACGGTTACCATTCGGGCAAGGCAGGGTTTAACAAATGCTAATTTAATGATTTTCAGTACTATTTTTTTGTATGCTTGACTCGTCAGAGTTGTTTAACCCCCCATAATTTGTCTTAAATAATGGGCGTATCCGGGAGCGTAAGTTTAAAGTGAAGACAGCATTTTGGCTGAGTTGAGCAGAGTATGAGCACAATCTTTACGATATTGGCCATAGTGCTAACCTGTTCAATTCTGGCAGGCATTGGGTTTTGGTACGCTATGCGGCATCGTCCGCCGTTGGCGAAACCACTGCCATTTATCAGTCCGCCCTGCCGCAAACTGTCTGATCAGGAGCGTAAGGCGGTCGATAAGTATGTCGCTGCGCTGGAAAAGCAGCCGCGCACTACCGTTACAACGGGCAAACGCGCCGCGCCTGAACGTCTGACCCTGACCGCACAAAGTAATAACGTCTATCCGGTCACCCGTGCGATTACCCGCTACGGCCTGTCGACCGACGATCCCCATAAATGGCGCTACTACCTCGATGAAGTCGAAGTTCATCTGCCGCCGCTGTGGGAGCAGTACATCACCGATGAAAACTACGTTGAACTGATCCGAACCCAATCGATCCCGCTGGTAATCTCCCTAAACGGTCATTCGCTGGTCGATTACGCTGTTGATCAACAAACCCTGCCGACGCTGATGCGTCCGGTCTCAACCAATGCGTCGATCCGCAAAGCGGAAACCGAGAGCGTTGAGCTGCTTAAGGTGCGTAAAGAGACGCCGGAAGAGTATCGTCTGTCGCGTCCGGATGGCACCCGTGAAGCGGTCATTATCTCGCTCGCCCTGTTGTTATTCTTCTTCAGCCTGCTGGTGCCGGCCACCCTGATGATCTGGCTGGTGCTGGCTGGCGCAGCGATGATCGCCGCCAGCCTGTGGCTGCTCTATCGGGTTCCTGGTGAACGCGGCCTGCGTGATATTCACTGTCTGCGCGGCGCGCCGAAGCGCTGGGGCCTGTTCAGCGAGTCTAATCAGGAACAGAGCAACATCACGCTGGGGATTATCGACCTCGCCTATCCGCCGCACTGGCAACCTTATGTGGCGCACGATCTCGGTCAGGTTACCGATGTGGAAATCTACCTGAACCGTCAGGTGGTGCGTCAGGGCCGGTTCCTTTCGCTGCAGGATGAAGTGAAAAACTTTCCCATCCAGCGCTGGCGTAAAAACGTGGTGCTGGCCTGTGGTTCGCTGGCGGTGCTGGCCCTGCTGGTGACCTGGATCCCGCTCAGCATGCCGATCAAACTCAGCCTGGCCTGGGCTAAAGGCACCGACAGTCTGGAAGTGAGCAGCGTTGATAAGCTCAGCAGCGTGCCGCTGAATATCGGTGATAGCCTCAAGGTCACCGGCACCGGCATGTGTTCGGTGCCTGACAATTATCAGAGCAACCGTAATTACGCCTTTATGCCGTTCGACTGCTCGGCGGTCTACTGGAATAACGCGACGCCTCTGCCGCAGCCGCAGTCGGACATCATCGACAAGGCCGCCGCCCTGCTGGAGACCACGACACGGCAGCTGCACCCGGAAACCAACACCGATCCGAAACTGAACCCGCAGCTGGCCTCCGCGATTCAGAAATCCGGCATGATCCTGCTGGATGACTTCTCCGATCTGGTGATGAAGACGCAGGATTTGTGTAATCAGCCGCAGGATTGCGTGCGGTTAAAGAACGCACTGGTCAATTTAGGCAACGCGAAAGACTGGGAAGCGCTGGTGCGCCGGGCCGACTCGGGTCAGCTGAACGGTATGAATGTGCTGCTGCGTCCGGTCAGTGCCGAGGCGCTGGAAAACCTGGTGAATACCGCCACCTCGACCTTCTTCTTTCGTGAAACCCGGCGCGCGGCGGAAAACCTTAACAGCCCACCGCCAGGCGGTTTCCTGATTGTCAGCGATGAGGGTCGCCAGCTGGTGAATCAGCCTCAGCCGAGCGTTTCCCTGTTTGACCTCGATCCGCCGTCTCAGTGGCGCGAGCTGCAGCGTATGTCCACTATGCTGCTGCACACGCCGTTCAGCGCCAGCGGCATTATCACCAGCCTGTCGACCGATGCCAACGGCACCCGCCACATCGCGCTGCATAATGAGCCGGATGCGATGGCGCAGTGGCGTTATCTCGGCACCGCCCTGCTGCTGCTGGTGCTGGTTACCTGCGCAGTGATCAACGGTCTGCTGGCGCTGCGCCGCATGCACCGTAATCGTCAGCGGATGACCGATATCCAGCACTATTACGACAAGTGCTTCAACCATAACCTCGGCACTTTGCAGGGTGTGCGCTCGTTATTCTGAGCCCTGCCCTTCTGTGCTACCCTGTCGCCCGGTTTTTTACAGGGTGAGACACCATGATCGTCGACTGGTCTGAGATTGATACCGTACTGCTGGATATGGACGGCACGCTGCTGGATTTGTCGTTTGACCGTCACTTCTGGCTGGAGCATGTGCCTGCCATCCTCAGCCAGCAACGCGGCATCACGCCGGATGAGGCGGAACAGATCATCGCGGAAAAGTATCAGGCCGTAGCTCATACGCTAAACTGGTATTGTCTGGATTACTGGGCGCAGGCACTGGCGCTGGATATCCGCACCATGACCTGGGAACTGCGCAGCCGCGTGGCGCTTCGTGCCGATACGCTGCCGTTTCTGCAGGCACTGCGACGCGCAGGCAAGCGCACCATTCTGCTCACCAATGCGCATCCTTACAATCTGGACGTCAAACTGGCGCAGACAGGTTTAGCGCCACACCTTGATTTATTACTTTCTACCCATACCTTTGGGTATCCGAAAGAAGACCAACGTTTATGGCAGGCGGTACAACAGCACACCGGCTATTGCGCACGGCGTACGCTGTTTATCGATGACAGCGAAGTGATTCTGGATGCGGCGAAGTTAGCCGGCATCGGCTGGTGCTTAGGCGTAAGTAATCCCGATTCGGGCCGTCCTGAGCAAATCTTCGAGCGTCACGTCGCGGTGAGCGATTACCAGACGCTGATCTGAGTCAGGAGCAGCAATGAAAGAGAAAAGCAGCGAAGGCGTGCGCCTCGATAAGTGGCTGTGGGCAGCCCGCTTTTATAAAACCCGTGCGCTGGCGCGCGAGATGATTGAAGGCGGCAAGGTGCATTACAACGGTCAGCGCAGCAAACCCGGCAAGCTGGTGGAGCTGAATGCAGAGCTGACACTCCGCCAGGGCAACGATGAACGGACGGTGGTGGTGGTGGAAATCAGTAATCAACGCCGCCCGGCCAGTGAAGCCCAGCAGCTCTATCGGGAAACGGATGCCAGCATCGAAAAACGCGAGAAAGTGGCGCAGGCGCGCAAGATGAATGCCCTGACGATGCCACATCCCGATCGGCGACCTGATAAGAAAGAGCGTCGCGATTTGATGAAGTTTAAATTATCGGGCGATGAGTAGCGCCGTCTTAACTGACGCGTCACCGCCCCGCCCCAACGAGAGAAAAAAATATGTCAGTCCAGGATCAACTGCACCGTTATCTGTTTGAAAATGCCGCGGTACGTGGCGAGCTGGTGAACGTCTCTAACACCTGGCGCGAAACCGTGAAGAACCACGACTATCCGGCCGCGGTGAATACCCTGCTGGGTGAGATGCTGGTGGCAACCAGCCTGCTGACCGCCACGCTGAAGTTTGACGGCGAAATCACCGTGCAGCTGCAGGGTGACGGTCCGTTGTCGCTGGCGGTAATTAACGGCAACAACAATCAGGAGCTGCGCGGCGTGGCGCGGATTAAAGGCGACATTCCGGCCGACAGCACGCTGAAAAGCATGGTCGGCAACGGCTATCTGGTGATCACCATCTCTCCGGAGAAAGGTGAACGCTATCAGGGCGTGGTCGGGCTGGAAGGCGAGACGCTGGCCGAATGCCTGGAAGATTACTTCATGCGCTCAGAGCAGCTGCCGACGCGGCTGTTTATCCGCACCAGCGAGAAAGGCGCAGCCGGTATCCTGCTGCAGGTTATGCCAGCGCAGGAGACGGAGAAAGAAGCGTTCGACCATCTGGCAACGCTGACCGAAACCATCAAAACCGACGAGCTGATCGATCTGCCGGCCAATGAGGTACTGTGGCGTCTCTACCATCAGGAAGAAGCGACCCTCTACGATCCGCAGCCGGTGATCTACAAATGCACCTGCTCGCGTGAGCGCTGTGGCGAAGTCCTGAAAACGCTGCCGCAGGAAGAGGTCGATGAGATCATCGCGGAAGATGGCAAAATCGACATGCACTGTGATTACTGCGGCTCAAACTACGTGTTTGATGCTGTCGATATTGCCGGCATCCGTAGCCATTCGCTGGAAAACAACGACCGTCTGCACTGATTTATCGGGCGGCTTTAGCCGCCCTTTCCCGCCCCGCTCCGCCTATCCCCATAATTTTCTTGAGAAATTATCTTTTTTTACTTTCATAACATCTTCAAAACGTTCGAAACATAGTCTTAACGCGCCCTGAGTCGCATTTTTAGATCACCAGACTTTTTCCCGAAACGCAGAGGAGTAAACTGCGCGCGATCGTGCAGCCGCCCATAATCCAGAGGCAGATGCCTGAACCGGCCTGCTTTTCGGATGCGGCAAGCTGGCGACGGGCTGTTAACCCTCAATGAAGGGTGCCGGGCGGCACGATCCCAACCTATCTCTGCTTTGCAGAACAGACACCGATTTAAGGAGCAGTAAAATGCGCGTTAACGGCCTGACCTCGCAAGACCTTGCCGCTTTGGGCATCGTGGATACCACGGAAGTGGTCTACAACCCTGATTACGACACGCTGTTTCAGGAAGAGACACGCCCGGACCTCGATGGTTTTGCACGTGGCACCCTGACGCAGAGCGGCGCGATTGCCGTGGATACCGGGATTTTTACCGGGCGATCGCCAAAGGATAAGTACATTGTGCGTGACGACACCACGCGCGATACCCTGTGGTGGAACGATCAGGGCACCGGCAAAAACGATAATCAGCCGCTGTCGCAGGAGACCTGGAACGCGCTGAAAGCGTGCGTTACCCGGCAGCTTTCCGGCAAGCGCCTGTTTGTGGTGGATGCCTTCTGCGGGGCCAATGCCGACTCCCGCCTGAGCGTACGCTTCGTCACCGAGGTGGCCTGGCAGGCGCACTTCGTGAAAAACATGTTTATCCAGCCGGATGAGGCGGAGCTGGCCAGCTTTACCCCCGACTTCGTGGTGATGAACGGCGCGAAATGCACCAACCCGGACTGGCAGGCGCAGGGGCTGCATTCAGAGAATTTCGTTGCCTTCAACCTGACCGAGCGGATGCAGTTGATCGGCGGAACCTGGTACGGCGGCGAGATGAAAAAAGGGCTGTTCGCGGTGATGAACTACCTGCTGCCGCTGAAAGGCATTGCTTCTATGCACTGTTCCGCCAACGTCGGCAAAGCGGGCGACGTTGCGGTGTTCTTTGGCCTGTCCGGCACCGGCAAAACCACGCTCTCCACCGATCCACAGCGTCAGCTGATTGGCGATGATGAGCACGGCTGGGATGACGACGGGGTGTTTAACTTCGAGGGTGGCTGCTACGCCAAAACCATCAACCTCTCTGAGCAGGCCGAGCCGGAGATCTACCATGCGATTCGCCGCAATGCGCTGCTGGAGAATGTGGTGGTGCGCGAAGATGGCAGCGTCGATTACGCCGACGGCAGTAAAACCGAAAATACCCGCGTCTCTTACCCGATCGACCATATCGACAACATCGTGCGGCCGGTCTCCAAAGCGGGCCACGCGAAGAAGGTGATCTTCCTGACCGCCGATGCCTTTGGCGTGCTGCCACCGGTCTCCCGCCTGACCCCTGAGCAGACTCAGTATCATTTCCTGTCGGGCTTTACCGCCAAGCTGGCCGGTACCGAGCGCGGTGTGACTGAGCCGACGCCGACCTTCTCTGCCTGCTTCGGCGCGGCGTTCCTGACGCTGCATCCGACGCAGTACGCCGAAGTGCTGGTGAAGCGGATGGAAGCGGCCGGGGCGCAGGCTTATCTGGTTAACACCGGCTGGAACGGCAGCGGCAAACGTATCTCTCTGAAGAACACCCGCGCCATCATCAACGCGATTCTGGCCGGTGAACTGGATGATGCACCGACAGAAACGCTGCCGATTTTTAATCTGCAGATGCCGGTGAGTCTGGGTGAGCTGAATGCCGATACGCTCGATCCGCGTCGCAGCTGGGAAAGCGAGGAGCAGTGGACCGCAGCAGCCGAGGGTCTGGCGCAGCGGTTTATTGATAACTTCGCCAAATATACCGATAACGAAGCCGGTGCGGCGCTGGTCAAAGCCGGTCCGCAACGCTAAAAAAAACCGGCGCGGCACCCTGCCCGCGCCGGTTTTTTTAGCCTGAAACGCTGTTGCTGCTGTTGTTGTGGCTCAGCGCCAGAGTTTCAACTAACGGCAGCCAGGCACGGATCCGTAACCCGCCGCGTTCACTCTCACCAATCTCCAGCGATCCCTGATGCGCATCGATAATACGCTGCACAATCGCCAGCCCCAGCCCGGTACCGCTGGTGCTGCGGGCGCTATCACCGCGCACAAACGGCTGGAACAGATGCGCCAGCTGATCCGGCTTGATGCCCGGACCATCATCTTCCACCTGAAACCAGGCGCGATGCAGTTCCCGTCCGCTACTGACCTTGATCCAGCCATTACCGTACCGCGCCGCGTTAACCACCAGATTCGCCAGCGCGCGTTTGATCGACAGCGGATTGATATCCAGCATCAGCTCTTCCGGCATCACCGCATTTTCAATCTCACGTTCATATCCGCTCTCAGCGGCCACCACCTCGCCCAGCACGCTGTTGAGATCGGCGCGCTCGGTCTGCATCTCCTGACCGGTACGCAGATAGTCGATGAACTGCTCGATGATGGCGTTGCACTCTTCGATATCTTTATTAATCGACTCTGCCAGATAGCCATCCTGCTCGCTCATCATCTCGGTGGCGAGACGGATGCGGGTCAGCGGAGTACGCAAATCATGGCTGACGCCCGCCATCAGCAGGGTGCGATCGTCGGCCAGTTGCTTCACGCCTGCCGCCATCTGGTTAAAGGCACGGGTGACCGAACGCACCTCCGAGGCACCATATTCGCGCAGCGGCGGCGGAATAATGCCGCGTCCGACCTGCAAGGCGGCATGCTCCAGATCGACCAGCGGTCGGTTCTGAATGCGAATAAACAGCCAGGCGCCGCCGATCGCCAGCAGCATAATCGCCAGGGTGTAGCGGAACAGCGGCGAAAAATCGCCCTGATGGATTTCGGTCAGCGGCACCCGCACCCAGATGTCAGGTGACAACCAGGTTTTCAGCCACACTACCGGGGAGTTCTTATTAACCTCAACCCGCACGTCGGTAGGACCGCCAAGCTGCTGGCCCATCTGCTCGCTCAGGAATTCATAGTGCTGCGCCCATCGCAATCCGCTCTCTTCTGCTGCTGCATTGGTATAGAGCGAGATCCCCAGTTCGCGGTAGATTTCCCGGCGAAACGCCGGTGGCACTTCCAGCTGCGTGCCATCTTCCAGCTGCAACCGGTCGGTCATCAGCATACGCACTTCGTAGGCCAGCACCTTATTGAACTGTTGCAGACTGGGAAGAATGGCGAAGTTCAGCACCACCAGGTAGGTCGTTACCAGGCTGACAAACAGCAGGGTAACGATCAACAGCAAGGTGCGGGCAAACGAACTGCGTGGCGAGAAGCGCAGTCGCCTCATGCTTTACTGCCGTCCGGTACAAAGACGTAGCCCAGGCCCCAGACGGTCTGGATATAACGCGGATGCGCCGGGTCCTCTTCCACCATACGACGCAGGCGGGAGATCTGTACGTCGATCGAGCGTTCCATGGCGCTGTATTCGCGGCCACGTGCCAGGTTCATCAGCTTATCGCGCGACAGCGGCTCACGTGGATGGCTGACCAGCGCTTTCAGCACCGCGAACTCGCCGCTGGTGAGTGGCATTGGCTCATCTTCGCGGAACATCTCACGGGTACCGAGGTTGAGCTTGAACTTACCAAAGGCGATGACCGCCTCTTCCTGTGAAGGCGCGCCCGGCAGTTCATTGGCCTGACGACGCAGCACCGCCCGGATACGGGCCAGCAGTTCACGCGGGTTAAACGGTTTCGGGATGTAGTCATCCGCGCCGATTTCCAGCCCGACGATGCGATCCACTTCTTCGCCCTTGGCGGTCACCATAATGATTGGCATCGGGTTGCTCTGGCTGCGCAGACGGCGACAGATCGACAGGCCATCTTCGCCAGGTAACATCAGGTCGAGCACCATCAGATGAAAAGATTCACGGGTTAACAAACGGTCCATCTGCTCGGCGTTAGCAACACTGCGCACCTGAAAGCCCTGCTCGGTGAGATAGCGTTCAAGCAGTGCACGCAGACGCATATCATCATCGACGACCAGAATTTTGTAGTTCTCTTGCATTTTCAACTCCCAAAGGCGCTATTGCCTGAGCCAACATTGTTAAAAAAAGATGCCTTATAGTGACAGTCATTAATGGTTTATATTCTAGCCGAAATTGTTACAAAGCATATTAAACAGCAGCTTATATTTAATTTAACCGCATCAGCACCGGGATATAACCGCTTTTCAGCCTGAATAACAGAATTACGGCAATTCCGAAATATCGCTCTGATTTCTCTTCATCGCTGGCGTCAGAAACGCGCCAGTTTTTATTCAGCCAGCAAATTCAGCAGGTTAACAGAGAATTTGACTTAAACATCAGCCATCATTGTTGATTAGCTCTAGATAATCTACAGCATTGCCGCTTTCGCAGCATAAAATTCCAGCAAACCGTTTATTCCCGCCAGACTTCTCTCGGATTATTTTGACCGACGCCTTTAGCAAGGCCAGTTAAAAATAAAGTTCATTAAATCAATCAGTAAAGCCAACTTTTCGCCCCGGAAAATTTCAACCAGACTGCTCTGGCATCAATTGACGTCTCAACGGGGATAACACAATGAAAAAAACAATTTTACTGCTGAGCGCGCTGGCATTTGGCAGCGTCAGCCCAACTTACGCAGCTATCGCTACAGGTGAAGCGGCGGGCGCTCAGGCGACCACCACTGCACAAGGGAACTCTAATGCCATCGGCGTCGGCGCGGTTGCCGCCCTGCTCGGTGTCGCACTGGCTACCGCCGGTGGCGGCGGTGACGGACACGGCAGCACCTCGACGACCACGGCGACCCACGCCGGAAAATAATTTTTACCCTCTGCTTTATTGGCTTCAGTCACTATCGGCTTCAGAACACGTTTTTGCAGCCACCCTTTTCGCCGCCGGGGAAGTCAACGTGGGTTTTTAGACTTTAAAAACCCGTTCCCCGACTCTTTTTTGCCACGCCCCCTTTGCCTTACACTGACGCTCTTTGATTCTTTCTGGCCAATGCAGCATGAAAACCCGACTGATTACCCGCGAAGGCTTCGATAAGCTGAAAGCAGAACTCGACTACCTGTGGCGTGAAGAGCGACCGGAAGTGACCAAAAAAGTCACCTGGGCTGCCAGCCTCGGCGATCGCAGTGAAAACGCCGATTATCAGTACAACAAAAAGCGCCTGCGTGAAATTGATCGTCGCGTACGTTACCTGACCAAAAGTCTGGAACAGTTGCGCATCGTAGACTATTCGCCGCAGCAGGATGGCAAAGTGTTCTTTGGTGCCTGGGTCGAAATTGAAAACGATGACGGTGACGTTAAGCGCTTTCGCATTGTGGGTTATGATGAGATTTTCGGCCGCAAAGATTACATCTCCATTGACTCGCCGATGGCACGCGCGTTGCTGAAAAAAGAGGTTGGTGATGCCGCTACCGTCGAGACGCCAGCCGGTCCGGCGCTGTGGTATGTCAATGAAATCCGCTATCAGGAAGGGTGATTCAGAATATCGCTGAAAGCCGGCCGCATCTCTGGCAATTTCAACCATCAATCCGTATAACTGTCCGCTATTTCTCAACCCGGAAAGCAAGACAGTCCTGATGATGAAAGTTCTGAGCCAGATAATTGCCAGTGAGCTACAGGCGCGGGCAGAGCAAGTTGATGCCGCCGTTCGCCTGTTAGATGAAGGGAATACCGTGCCGTTTATCGCACGTTATCGTAAAGAGGTCACCGGTGGGCTGGATGATACCCAACTGCGCCAGCTGGAAACCCGCCTCAGCTATCTGCGTGAACTTGAAGAGCGCCGTCAGTCGATTCTGAAGTCGATTGACGAGCAAGGTAAACTCACCGACGACCTTGCTCGCGCCATCAATACCACCCTCAGCAAGACCGAGCTTGAAGATCTCTACCTGCCCTATAAACCGAAACGCCGCACCCGTGGTCAGATCGCGATTGAAGCCGGTCTGGAACCGCTGGCCGACACCTTATGGCAGGATCCGTCCCACTCGCCTGAACAGCTGGCTGAACGCTACGTCGACGCCGATAAAGGCGTGGCTGACGTGCGCGCCGCGCTGGATGGCGCCCGCTATATCCTGATGGAGCGTTTCGCCGAAGACGCCGCCCTGCTGGCGAAAGTGCGTAACTACCTGTGGAAGAATGCCCATCTGGTTTCGCGCGTGGTGGAAGGTAAAGAAGAAGCGGGTGCCAAGTTCCGCGACTATTTTGATCACCATGAAGCGCTGAGCAGCGTGCCGTCACACCGTGCGCTGGCGATGCTGCGTGGCCGTAATGAAGGCGTACTGCAGCTGTCGCTCAACGCCGATCCGCAGTTCGATGAAGCACCACGTGAAAGCCATGGCGAAACGCTGATTGCCGAGCACCTTAACCTGCGTCTGAATAACGCCCCGGCGGACAGCTGGCGTAAAGCGGTGGTGAGCTGGACCTGGCGCATCAAGGTGATGCTGCATCTGGAAACCGAGCTGATGGGCACGGTACGCGAGCGTGCTGAAGATGAAGCGATCAACGTTTTCGCCCGCAACCTGCACGATCTGCTGATGGCGGCACCGGCTGGCATGCGCGCCACCATGGGCCTCGATCCGGGTCTGCGTACCGGTGTCAAAGTGGCGGTAGTGGATGCGACCGGCAAACTGGTGGCGACCGATACCGTTTATCCACACACCGGCCAGACGGCGAAAGCGGCCGCTGCCGTGGCCGCGCTCTGCATCAAACATCAGGTTGAGCTGGTGGCGATTGGCAACGGTACCGCGTCGCGCGAAACCGAGCGTTTCTTCCTCGATCTGCAACAGCAGTTCCCGCAGGTCACGGCGCAGAAAGTGATTGTCAGCGAAGCCGGCGCCTCGGTGTACTCGGCGTCTGAACTGGCGGCGCTGGAGTTCCCGGATCTTGATGTTTCGCTGCGCGGCGCAGTCTCCATTGCGCGGCGTCTGCAGGATCCGCTGGCGGAGCTGGTGAAGATCGACCCGAAATCGATCGGTGTCGGCCAGTACCAGCATGACGTCAGTCAGAGTCAGCTGGCGAAGAAACTGGATGCGGTGGTGGAAGACTGTGTGAACGCCGTCGGTGTGGATCTGAATACCGCGTCGGTGCCCCTGCTGACCCGCGTTGCCGGTCTGACGCGAATGATGGCGCAGAATATTGTCGGCTGGCGTGATGAGAACGGCCGGTTCCAGAATCGCCAGCAGCTGCTGAAAGTCAGCCGTCTGGGCCCGAAAGCCTTTGAACAGTGTGCCGGCTTCCTGCGCATCAATCATGGCGACAACCCGCTTGATGCCTCGACCGTCCACCCGGAAGCCTATCCGGTGGTGGAGCGGATTCTGGCCGCCACCGAACAGGCGCTGAGCGACCTGATGGGCAACCCTGGTAGCCTGCGTAATCTGCGCGCCCACGATTTCACCGATGAGCGTTTCGGTTTACCGACCGTAACTGACATCATGAAAGAGCTGGAGAAGCCGGGCCGCGACCCGCGTCCTGAATTCAAAACCGCGCAGTTTGCTGAAGGCGTCGAAACGCTGAATGACCTGACGCCGGGCATGATTCTGGAAGGTGCGGTAACCAACGTCACCAACTTCGGCGCATTCGTCGATATCGGAGTGCATCAGGATGGTCTGGTACACATCTCGTCACTCTCCGACCGCTTCGTCGACGATCCTCACCAGGTGGTGAAGGCGGGCGATATCGTCAAAGTGAAGGTGATGGAAGTCGACCTGCCGCGCAAGCGAATTGCCCTGACGATGCGTCTGGATGAGCAGCCCGGTGAAGGCAACGCCCGTGGTGGAGCGAAAAACGCCGCGCCGCGCGACGACAAACGGCCCGCCGGTGGCAAAGGACGTCCTCGTCCGGCCAGCCAGCCAGCCGGTAACAGCGCGATGGGCGATGCGCTGGCCGCCGCATTCGGTAAGAAACGCTAGCTTTTTCAGGGGGGCGCAGCTTGCCCCCCTTTCAATCTCACTCCCTCAGTGGAAAATCCCTGCCATAGCGCTACGCTAGAAAGACGCCTGTCATAAAAACAACACCTGCTGTGGCACCCAACTCACGATGGAAACGATCACCGATCTAATCGATAAGATTTATGCTGGCACTTTTCCCGCGGCAATGCGTACTCAGCTGCTGGCGGATATTGCGCAAGCGCGCGATGTCATCAAGCTGCCGCGTAAAGCGCACTGGGATGAGCAGGACGTGGTGCTGATCAGCTACGCCGATCAGTTTCGCGAAGCCGATAAGCCGACGCTCAGCACCTTTTCCCGTTTCTATCAGCAGCACCTGCAATCTATTTTCCCGCTGGTGCACCTGCTGCCGTTCTTCCCCTGGTCGTCTGACGATGGCTTCTCGGTGATTGATTATCATCAGGTCGATCCGCTGTGTGGCGACTGGCAGGATGTGGCGCGGCTGCATCAGGAAACCCGGCTGATGTTTGATTTTGTCTGTAACCATATGTCGTCGCACAGCGCGTGGTTCAGACACTTTCTGGCGCAGGACCCGGGCTGGGATGACTTCTTTATCAGCATGCCGCCCGCCACCGATCTCAGCGCGGTAACCCGCCCGCGCACTTCACCGCTGCTGACGCCGTTTCAGATGGCCGATGGCGAGACCCGCTTTATCTGGACCACTTTTAGCGCCGATCAGATTGACCTCAACTTCGCCAATCCGATGGTGCTGCTGCGCATGGTCAACGTACTGCTCGACTACCTGAAGCGCGGGGCGGATTATGTGCGGCTGGATGCGGTGGGCTACATGTGGAAAACGCCCGGCACCCGCTGCATTCATCTGGAAAAGACCCATCAGCTGGTGAAACTGTTCCGCGCCATCGCCGATATTGTCGCGCCGGGCACGGTGATTATCACCGAGACCAATGTGCCGCATCAGGACAACATCAGCTATCTGGGCAACGGCCATGATGAGGCGCAGATGGTCTACCAGTTTTCACTGCCACCGCTGGTGCTGCACGGCATCCACACCGGCTCGGCGCGCGCACTGCGGCAGTGGGCCAGCAGCCTCGATCTCAGCAGTAATGACACCACCTTCTTCAACTTCCTGGCGTCGCACGACGGTATCGGGCTGAATCCGGCGCGCGGCATTCTGAGCGAGGTGGAGATTGTGGCGCTGGTGCGCGATCTGGCGCTGGAGGGCGCGCTGGTCTCCTATAAAAACAACCCGGACGGCAGCACCAGCCCGTATGAAATCAACGTCACCTACCTGGATGCGTTAAACCGCGAAACCGATGATGACGCGACCCGCCTGCAGCGATTTTTACTGGCGCATGCCATTTTGCTGGCCTTCCCCGGCGTGCCGGCTATCTACATCCAGAGCATTCTCGGCTCACGCAACCACTATGATGGCGTGCGGGCGGCAGGACATAACCGGGCAATTAATCGTCAGAAGTACCCTTTAAAAGAGATTGAGGCAGCGCTGGCAGGAGGTGACTGGCTGCGCCAGCAAATCTATACCCATCTGGGTAAGCTGATTCAGCTGCGTCGTCGTCAGCCGGCGTTTCATCCCGATAACCCGATGACGCTCTACGACAGCGAAAATGCGCTGCTGGTGATGCGGCGGCATCAGCCAGAAAGCGGTGACGGACTGCTGTGCGTGTTTAATCTCGGCGGGCGTCCGGTTGAGACCCGGTTGCCGGTGGCGCATACCTTGCAGGATGTGGTGAGTGGCAGGAAGGTTGATGGCACCCAGCCGGTGAGGCTGGATGCCTGGCAGTTTATGTGGTTACGCTAATTATTTATAGACGTCAGCCGTGGCGCTGAATTTACCGTGCTCACGGCCCGCGATGACCAGGTAATATTTGCCCCCTTTCTCATCAGCAAGCTGCGACAGCACTTTTTTCGCATCCATTGGCGAGGTGGTTTCCGCCGTGGTATTGACCGTACCAATCTTCTGCAGGTTCATCTTCTTAACTTCTTCTTTGGTGACCTCTTTCGCCGCCATCGCAGAAAATGAAATCGCGCCCATCATCATTGAAGCCACAACCCATTTAAAAACCTTCATTATGTTTACCCTCATTCATGGTCCATTGTGAGATGTAAGCAGCCGCGAAACGCGTAAGGCTATATGGAACGGCATAGTCCTCCGTGACTAATCACATAAAAATGCAGCGGCCTTGCTCACGAAGAGAAGTATTGCCGCTACCGGAAAATTTGCCAGTCACCGGCGCAATTATGTCGGCAAATCGTTGATGAAATTCATAATCTGCTGACAAAACGCCTCCGGATGGGAAATAAAAGGCGCGTGGGCGGCTTTGTCTATCACCCGCGAAGGCGAAGCGGGCAGCGTCTGATCAAGGCGGGCAGCAATGCTGCGCGGCACTAAACCATCCAGTGCGCCGTACAGCCGCAGGAACGGCAGCGATATCTGCGGCAACGCGCTGCGCAGATCGACCTGCCGCAAAATATCCAGTCCGCTATCCAGCACCGCCACCGACGGCATTGGCTGCGACAGCACCACCTCTTTCAGGCGGCGCGCATCGGCCCGGGCGGTCTCTGTTCCCAGGGTTTGCAGCGCCAGAAAGCGCTCGACCGTGCGCTGAAAATCATTGCTGAGCAGCTGCTGAAAATTTTGCAGCGTGTCGGGTTTAATACCTGGCCACTCTGCATTGGCGGTAAAACAGGGAGAGGATGCCACGGTAATCAGCGCACGCAGCCGTTGCGGCGCGGTCAGCGCCAGCTGGGTTGCCACCAGACCGCCCAGCGACCAGCCTGCGACGATCGCCTGCGGAGGCAGCATCGGCAGTAACTGCTGCGCCATTTCGTCCAGCGTCAGCGCGCCAAACGCCTGGCTGCGGCCATAGCCAGGCAGATCGATCAGATGCAGGCGATAGTGCGGGCTGAGCCGCGGAATAATGCTTTGCCAGACTTCCGCATTCAGTCCCCATCCGTGCAGTAGCACAAGATCCACATTCCCTGTTCCACAGGAGTGCCAGTAAAGCGACGTCATCAGTTACTATCCCGAAAGTGATAAGGAGGTCGCTATGCTATCAATGCCTGCCCTGTGTTGGCTATGCCGGTTGCCGTTGCGAATCGCGCAACACGGCCTGTGCAGCCTCTGTTTACGTCAGCTGCCCGCCCTGCCGCGGCTCTGCCCGCGCTGCGGATTGCCAGCCGGTAACCTGCGGCTGCCCTGCGGACGCTGTCTGCTGAAGCCGCCGCCGTGGCAGGCGCTGATCTGCGTAAACAGCTACCGTCCGCCGTTCAGTCGCTGGGTTAATCAGCTCAAATTTTCTCGCGTTACCGCACTCAGGGTGATGCTGGCGCGGCTGCTTTTGCTAAGCTGGCAGGATAGCTACCGACGTGGCAACCTGCCACGCCCTGACCTGCTACTGTCGGTCCCGCTGCACCCGCGACGATGCTGGCAGCGCGGCTACAATCAAACCGATCTGCTGGCCGCGCCGCTGGCGCACTGGCTGGGTTGCGAGCGGGGGATGGGATTACATCGTCAGCGACAGGGGGCGTTACAGCATCAGTTGAACGCCCGCCAGCGCCGCAGAAACCTTCGCGGTGCCTTCCGCCTTGAAATGGCGGTGCACGGACGCCATATCGCCCTGCTGGATGACGTGGTCACCACCGGCAGCACGGTAGAAGAAATCAGTCGCCTGTTACTGGCGCAGGGAGCGGCCAGCGTGCAGATCTGGTGCCTGTGCCGTACCTTGTAGAGCGTCATTGATGGGCGTATTATAACCAACTAAATTAGTCAACTATTGAGCAATCGACATGATCCGAATTACTGATTCTGCCCAAGAGCATTTTTCCAAACTGCTATCCAAACAAGAAGATGGCACCCAGATTCGCGTATTCGTGATTAACCCGGGTACGCCAACTGCCGAATGCGGTGTCTCTTACTGCCCACCCGATGCGGTTGAAGCGACGGATACCGAGCTGAAGTTCGAAAAGCTCTCCGCCTACGTTGACGAACTGAGCGCGCCCTATCTGGAAGACGCTGAAATCGATTTCGTCACCGATAACCTCGGTTCGCAGCTGACGCTGAAAGCGCCTAACGCCAAAATGCGTAAGGTCTCTGACGATGCGCCGATGGTAGAGCGCGTTGAGTATCTGCTGCAGGCGCAGATCAACCCACAGCTGGCTGGCCACGGCGGTCGCGTGTCGCTGATGGAGATCACCGATGACGGTTACGCCATTCTGCAGTTCGGCGGCGGCTGTAATGGCTGTTCAATGATCGACGTCACCCTGAAAGATGGCATCGAGAAAGAGCTGCTGGCCGCCTTCCCGGAACTGAAAGGCGTACGCGATATCACCGAGCACCAGCGCGGTGAGCACTCGTTCTATTGATGATCACGCGCGACAGCCCGGCTGTCGCGCTGATCTGTTCAGCCAGGCTTACGCTGCTGGCTGACCGAGTTAAGCAGCTTATTCACTTCCTCGTCAGCAAACATCTCTTCCAGAGTTTTACTCAGTTTCCGCCGCCAGTTGGGGTATTGCTCAACCGTGCCCGGCACATTTACCGGCGTAGTCATCCCGAGCCAGTCCTCCGGCTGCAGGCCCAGCAGGGCGCTGTCGGTATCGGCCAGGAAGCGATGTATCGCCCGGTTCAGCGTCGGCGTCATCGCCAGCTTATCGGCTTTTTTCGGACTGCGGGCCGGTAGCGCTCCCGCCTGATGCAGCGCATCAAGCAGCGCCTGCTTCTGTTCTGCCCGCTGCTGATGCAGCGCCTTAACCGCATCACCCGGATAGAGGCCAATCTTCTCGCCCAGAGACAGATCGCCCTGCTCCCAGAACCCGGTCAGCGTTGGCAAATCATGGGTACTGGCGCTGGCTATTGACTGGCGCGGGTAGGCTGCGGGAGCGCGATAGCTGCCGTTTTTCTCCTGCTCGAACCACAGCACCTTCCATGAAAACACCCCGCTTTTACGCAGCAGGCTGACGATCTCTTTCGGTACGGTGCCAAGATCCTCCCCGATCACCATGCAGCGCAGCCGGTGGCTCTCCAGCGCCAGAATGCCGAGCAGATCATCAACCGGATAGGCCACGTAGGCACCTTTATCGGCCGTTTCCCCGGCCGGCACCCACCAGAGGCGCAGCAGCGACATCACATGGTCGATTCGTAACGCGCCGCAATCGCGCATATTGGCGCGCAGCATGTCGATAAACGGCTGATAACCTCGCGCCTGCATCACGTGCGGATCCATCGGCGGCAGGCCCCAGTACTGACCCAGCGGACCGAGGCGATCGGGCGGCGCGCCAATCGACGCCTGCAGACGATACAGCTCCGGATCGTGCCAGGTTTCAGCACTGCCTTCCGCCACGCCGACCGCCAGATCGCGATAAAGACCCACGCTCATCCCCAGCGCCTGGCTGCGCGACCAGCAGCGGGAGAACTGCTGCTGTGCCAGCCACTGCAACCACTGCCAGAAGGCAATTTCCTCTTGGTGCTGCTCGCACCAGTGCTGCACCTCCGGCAACTGGCTGTTACGCCAGCCTTGCGGCCACGCGGGCCAGCCCCAGTGCTGCGCATTGCCCGCCCGCCGCTCAAGCTGTATGCCATCATAGGCCGCCTGATAGCGCAGGCTGTCTCCGCCCTCACGGACAAAGGCAGCCCACGACTGTTTATCTTCGCTCTCTGCATCCCGCGCCTGGAAGTGTGCCCAGGCGAGGCGCAGCGCGGCCAGCTTAAGCGCCATCACCGCTTCATAATCGACCAGCTCCGCCTCACGCGCTTTGCTCAGCGCCCGCTGCGTTTTAGCGCTTTTCCACCACTTCTGCGCCGCCGGGCTCTGCTGGAAGTCGACCACCTGACCCACGTCGATATAGATAATATTCAGCCAGCGACGCGACGACGGACTGTAGGGGCTGGCAAAATCGGCGCTGGCCGGATAGAGCGCATGCAGCGGATTAAGCCCGACGAAATCGCCGCCGCGGGCCGCCAGCTGCTCCAGCAGCGTCTGCAGATCGCCGAAGTCACCGATGCCCCAGTTCTGCGCCGAACGAACCGTATAGAGCTGTACCAGTGCGCCCCAGCGCTTCTCGCCCGCTTCCAGCGCCGGCGGCAGATAGCAGCGGCGCGGCGTGACAATGATGCGGGTCTGCCACTGCTTTTTTCCCTTACTCAGCGTCAGCTGGTGATAGCCCTGCGCCAGCGGACCTGGCAACGTAAAGGATTCGCCGGCCGTCAGTTCACCGCTGAGCTGCTTGCCCTTCTCGGTCTGGAGCTGCCAGTGATAAACACCGCTGCCCTGCGGCGTGAGCTGACGTTTACCGCTGCCGCTGAAGACCGCGACCGGCGGTAAGGGTGACTTCTTTGCATCATGAGGATCGCCCATCACCGCCAGCAACGCGCGTTTGGTGTCGTCGCTGATCGCCTCTTTCTCGCCGTTAACGTTAATGTAATCCAGTGAAATACCGGCCGCACGGGCGGCCTGATCAAGTGAGTTCTGTTTCATGCTGCTCCTTAGCGTGCTGCCTGCCAGATACGTTGCTGATAATCACCAATCGCGCGATCCGAGCTGAATATGCCGGTTCGCGCGGTGTTGAGGATGGCGGCGCGGGTCCAGCTTAGCGGATCGCGCCACAGCGCTTCCACGCGTTGCTGTGCCTCGATGTAGGCCTGAAAATCTGCCAGTACCAGCCACGGGTCGCCGTTTTTGGTCAGGCTCGCCAGCATCAGGTCAAACGCCTGTTTGTCCCCGCCGCTGAATTTGCCCTTCTCCAGTGATTTGAGTAGCGCGTCGAGCCCCTTGTTCTGCTTGCGCACTTTTTTCGGGTTATACCCGGCGGCTTTCAGCGCTTTCACCTCATCAACGCGATGACCGAAGATAAAGATATTCTCCTCGCCGACCTGTTCAGCGATTTCGACATTAGCCCCGTCCAGCGTGCCGATGGTCAGCGCGCCGTTCAGCGCCAGCTTCATATTGCCGGTGCCGGACGCTTCATAACCGGCGGTGGAAATCTGCTCAGATAAGTCCGCGGCCGGGATCATCATCTCCGCCACGGTGATCCGGTAGTCGGGAATGAACACCACTTTGAGCTTGTCGCCGACCCGCGGGTCGTTGTTGACCACTTCCGCCACTTTATTGATAGCGTAAATAATATTTTTCGCGAGGTGATAGCCGGGAGCCGCCTTGGCGCCAAACAGGAAGACGCGCGGAATAAAGCGGGCATCGTCCGGGTTATCAAGCAGGGTCTGATAGCAGTGCAGGATATGTAGCAGGCTGAGATGCTGGCGTTTGTACTCATGTAACCGCTTGATCTGCACGTCGAACATCGCATCCGGGTTGACGATAATGCCGGTGTGCCGTGCGATGTAGTCGGTCAGCCGCGCTTTATTCTGCTGCTTGATGCTGCGGTAACGCTGACAAAACGCAGGATCGTCGACATAGGCTTCCAGCCCTTTGAGCGCATCAAGGTTATTGACCCACTCCACCTTCAGCGTGTCATCAATCAGGGACGCCAGCGCCGGGTTACACTGTTTTAACCAGCGGCGCGGCGTAATGCCGTTGGTGACGTTATGGAATTTCTGCGGCCACAGCTGGTAATACTCCGGAAACAGATCGGTCACCACCAGGCTGGAATGCAACGCCGCCACGCCGTTTACCGCGAAACCGCTGACCACGCAAAGGTTCGCCATGCGCACCTCACCGTCCGCCACCACCGCCAGCTTGTGCCATAGCGCTTTATCATCCGGCCAGCGCTGCTTCACCTGCTTTTTCAGGCGCTGATTGATCTCTTTGATGATCAGCATGTGACGCGGTAGCAGGCTGCGCATCAGTTTTTCATCCCAGCGCTCCAGGGCTTCGGGCATCAGCGTGTGGTTGGTGTAGGCGAATAACCGGCTGGTGATATGCCAGGCCTGATCCCAGCTCAGTTGATGCTCGTCCAGCAACCGCCGCAGCATTTCCGGGATGGCGATGGTCGGATGGGTATCATTAAGCTGAATCACTTCGAAATCGGGCAGACTATGAATGCTGCGCCCCGCCAGATGGTGACGGCGCAGAATATTGGCCACCGCACAGGCGCACTGGAAATATTGCTGCATCAGGCGCAGGCGTTTGCCCGCCTGATGGTTGTCGTTGGGATACAGCACCTTCGTCAGTTTTGCCGCATCAATGCCGGGCTGCTCCGCCTGCAAAAACTGACCGTCGTTAAAGCGGGTCAGATCGAAAGGATGGGCGCTGGTCGCCTGCCACAAACGCAGCGGCAGCGTGGTGCCATTGCGGTAGCCGGTAACCGGCAGATCCCACGCCTCGCCGCGCAGATAAAAATCGGGCTGCCAGCGTACGCCGCCCTGCTCCAGTTTCTCCACGCTGCCGCCCATCGCCACCTCAACATCCAGTGCCGCATTGTGGCGGAACCACGGATAGCGTTCGCGCTGCCAGTCATCCGGCGCTTCAATCTGCTGTCCCTGATCGAACGACTGGCGAAACAGGCCGTACTGATAGTTGAGCCCGTGGCCGGTGGCCGACTGACCGACGGTGGCCATGGAGTCCATGTAGCAGGCCGCCAGTCGACCCAGCCCGCCGTTGCCGAGCGCCGGATCAACCTCCTGCTCCAGCAGTTCAGTTAGATCGATTTGCTGCTCAGCCAGCAGCGCTTTTACGTCGTCATACCAGCCAAGATTGAGCAGGTTATTGCCGGTCAGGCGACCGATCAGAAACTCCATCGACAGATAATTGACGTGGCGCTGCCGCTCAGAGACGCGGGGAGCCGGTTGCGCAGCCAGTAATTCCGCCAGCGCAGCGCTAATCGCCTGCCACCACTGGTGCGTGGTCATCTGTTGTGCGGAGGTGAGACCTAAGTGTTGCCATTGACGGGTTAGTGCGGCGTTGAAACGGGCTTTATTGAATTTTTGCTGCGGCATATCACTCCCTTCTGTTACGCAATGAGGTGAAGCAAAACGAGCAAGCGCACGGGCTGGCAACAGGGTGCCAGCGACGTGTTAAGTAAAGACGGGAGTGGGGAAAAAAGCGACAGCAATCAAACAAAAACGCCAGCCGGGCAGCTGGCGAGGGCGGAAATCAGCAGAGTTCGAGGTGGACCTCATGCTGCTCAATCACCTTCATCACGCTGGCTGGCGGCATTTTATCGGTGTAGAGATGATCCAGCAGGTTCATGTTGCCGAGGTTAACCATCGCGTTACGGCCAAATTTAGAGTGGTCCGCAACCAGCATCACGCAGCGTGAGTTTTCAATGATGGCGCGCTTGGTACGCACTTCGTGATAGTCGAACTCCAGCAGTGAGCCATCCATATCGATTCCGCTGATGCCGAGAATGCCATAATCAAGGCGGAACTGAGAGATGAAGTCGAGCGTGGCTTCTCCCATTACCGCCCCGTCACGGGTACGCACTTCGCCACCGGCGATGATGACCCGAAAATCGGGTTTCCCCATCAGCAGCATCGCCACGTTCAGGTTGTTGGTCACCACCCGCAGATCGTTATGGTTCAGCAGCGCATGCGCCACCGCTTCTGGCGTGGTGCCGATATCAATAAACAGCGTGGCACCATCCGGGATCTGGCTGGCCACCCGCTGCGCAATCCGCGCTTTCTCCGCCGACAACATCATCTTACGATCGTGCCAGGCGGTGTTTTCAGAACTGGAGGGAAGCGCCGCGCCGCCGTGATGGCGCTGAATCTTATTTTGATCGGCCAGATCGTTCAGGTCGCGACGAATGGTCTGCGGGCTCACCTCGAAATGATCCACCAGCTCCTCAGTACTGACATATCCCTGACGTCGGACTAAATCGATAATCGCGTCATGACGTTGCGTCTGCTTCACGTTCCTCTCCTGTTTTCTCGCTTATTCCTGAAATGCCGCGACTAACGGCGCGCGATTTTTCGCGTATCGACCAGCGCCATGGCTAAGCCGACCACCAGACCGGCGACGTGCGCCGCGTTGGCGATCGCCAGACCAAACGCGCCAAACCAGCCAATCACCAGCCAGACCAGCGCGAAGCCGATCAACCCACGTTCCAGATAAATGCCGCTGTCGGGATCGCGTTCACCGCGCAGCCAGCAATAGCCCATCAGCGCATACACCACGCCCGACAGACCGCCAAACCAGATGCCGCTGAATTTGGCCTGCATCCAGCCGCTCAGCAGCGCGGAGATCAGCATAATCACGAACAGCTTGCCGCTGCCGAGCCGCTTCTCTACCGCGCCGCCCAGATACCACCACCACATCAGGTTGAACAGGATGTGCAGCAGTGAAAAGTGCAGCAGCGCATGGCTGAACCAGCGCCAGACCTCAAGATGCTGATCGGTGTCCGGCCACGCCAGCCAGGACATCACGGTGCGATCGCCGACGATCTGCATCAGGATAAACACCGCAATGCAGAGCAGCATCACCGTCATGGTCAGCGGACCGGCACGCTCGCGGATGTTGGCCCAGATGTTGCTGCGCTCATAGCGTAAGCCGCTGTCCGTTTTGCCGCTGTGCCAGCTCGCCGCCTGATAGCGCGGATGGTTAGGATCCTGCACGAACTGCTGAAGTTCGTTTTCGACCATCTCCAGCTGACTTTCATCATCCAGCATGATGACGTAGTGGCTTTCACGTTCAATACGCAGCGTGACGCCGCGCGTTGCCATGTAGTCAACAAACGCCTGCGCCATGCGCGGTTGGTTAAATTGGGTAATGCGCATCAGTAACTCTCCATGTGACGAGCGGCAATTTATTCGCTGCCGTGAGCAACCTGCTGGGGAAAAGCGGCACGCCAGGCGTCAAACCCGCCGTCAATGCTATAGGCGGCGCTGAATCCCTGGCCCAGCAGAAATTGTGCGGCGCCTTTACTGCTGTTGCCGTGATAACACATCACCAGCACCGGCAGGCTATGGTCCGCGCCGGCAACAAAGTCGCTGAGATTGCTGTTGGTCAGATGCAGTGCGCCGGCGGCGTGACCGAGGGCAAAGCTTTGTGGGTCACGGATATCGACCAGCAGGGCACCCTGCGCCAGACGGTCCTGCGCCTGCTGCACATTAATACATTCAAACGTTTCCATGGTGTCTCTCATAACATCGTCACAATGGCGCCTAGTGTAACCCGAGAATCAGCGCCTATAACCTGACAATCATTGCGGCTTTGTAATTTTTTCCCCGGCAGAATGTTAGCTATATCACGCAAAATTGTTTTTACCTGGTTAAAAGCTGGCATCAATGTTGGTTTGCGATTATGATTATGCTCGAAAACGAACATTAATGAACTATTCCGAACATCGGAGGAGATGACGTGGAAACCAAAGACCTGATCGTGATCGGCGGCGGCATCAACGGTGCCGGCATTGCAGCAGATGCTGCAGGACGCGGACTGTCGGTGCTGATGCTGGAGGCGCGGGACCTGGCTTGCGCGACCTCCTCCGCCAGTTCAAAACTGATTCATGGTGGCCTGCGTTACCTGGAGCACTACGAGTTTCGTCTGGTGAGTGAAGCGCTGGCCGAACGTGAAGTGCTGCTGAAAATGGCCCCGCATATCGCTTTCCCGATGCGCTTCCGCCTGCCGCACCGCCCGCATCTGCGTCCGGCGTGGATGATCCGTACCGGCCTGTTTATGTATGACCATCTGGGTAAACGAACCAGTCTGCCAGGCAGTAAGAGCTTGCGTTTTGGCGCGGATTCGGCCCTGAAGCCAGAAATCACGCGCGGATTCGAATACTCCGACTGCTGGGTAGATGATGCCCGCATGGTGGTGCTGAATGCGCAGGAAGTGGTGAAGCGTGGCGGTGAAGTGCGTACCCGTACCCGCGTCACCCGCGCCTGGCGTGAAGGCGGCCTGTGGATGGTCGAAGCGGAAGATGTCGACAGCGGCAAAACCTACACCTGGCGCGCTAAAGGCCTGGTCAACGCGGCAGGCCCGTGGGTTAAACAGCTGTTCGACGACAGCCTGAAGTTAAAATCGCCGTATGGCATTCGCCTGATCAAAGGCAGCCACATCGTGGTGCCGCGCGTGCATACCGAGAAGCAGGCTTACATTCTGCAGAACGAAGATAACCGTATCGTGTTTGTTATCCCGTGGATGGATGAATTCTCCATCATCGGCACCACTGACGTGGAGTACAAAGGCGATCCGAAAAACGTTCACATCGACGACAGCGAGACCGACTACCTGCTGAAAGTGTTCAATGGCCACTTTAAAAAGCAGCTGACCACGGACGATATTGTCTGGTCATACTCAGGTGTGCGTCCGCTGTGTGATGACGAATCCGATTCACCGCAGGCGATTACCCGTGATTACACGCTGGATGTGCGTGACGATAACGGCCAGGCACCGCTGCTGTCGGTGTTCGGCGGCAAGCTGACCACCTACCGTAAGCTGGCGGAACATGCGCTGGAGAAACTGGCGAAGTACTACCCGAATGCCGGTCCGGCCTGGACGAAGAACTGCGTGCTGCCGGGCGGTAATATCTCCGGTACCCGTGAAGATTACGCCGCCAGCCTGCGTCGCCGTTATCCGTTCATTAGCGAAAATATGGCGCGCCACTTCGCCCGTACCTACGGCAGCAACACCGAAACGCTGTTAGCCGGCGCGAAGAGTCTGGACGATCTGGGTGAGAATTTTGGTCATGAGTTTTACGAGGCCGAATTACGTTACCTGGTACAGCATGAATGGGTGCGTGAAGTTGACGATGCCATCTGGCGCCGTACCAAGCAGGGCATGTGGCTGAGCAAAGAGCAGCAGGCCCGTGTGGCAGAATGGCTGGCGCAGAAAGCCAAACCCACGCTGTCACTGGCGTCATAATCAGGCAACACGGAAAAAAGCAGGCTCCGGCCTGCTTTTTTTAACTGCCGCAACCGGGTTACGGCAACAGGCTTTCGCGGTAAGCGTCAGTCGCGAATTGTCATGTCAGTGCTGAGGTCATTTAACGGTAATATAACTGTCATGCGGTCACCGCTATTAAGCCGCATTAGCAGAAGATCTCCTTTTTATTAAATTTTTATTAATCCTGTCAGATTCACGCCAATATTAACCCCGATCAATATTTATTCATTTAATTTCTGAATTACCGCCTAAACTCAATCTTTCATGTTTCGGTTATCCCGGCCACGCCGTGCTCATCGTTACTTTAAATCTAACGTTCGCGTGTTTTGCTTAATTGAACCATGCAACCAGAAAGTTCAGACTTCTCTCAGCAAAAACGACATATCCGTTATTTTAATCAGGAGGTTGAAATGAACACAGGCCAAACGCCTGCCCGGGAATGGAACACACGCCGCAGTGAGAAAGCGCGGCGTCTGGCATCCTTCCCTGTTGATGGCAAAGTCATTCCTACTGAAAGAGCTGTTGAAGCATTTGAAAAATTGATTGCGCCCGGTGACCGGGTCGTGCTGGAAGGTAATAACCAGAAACAGGCAGATTTTTTATCGCGTACCCTGGCGGAAGTTAATCCAGCCAAAGTCCACGACCTGCATATGATTATGCCGAGCGTCGGCCGCAGCGAACATCTTGATATTTTCGAGAAAGGTATCGCCCGCAAACTCGATTTTTCTTTTTCCGGCCCGCAAAGCCTGCGTATTTCCCAGCTGTTAGAAGATGGACAACTGGAAATAGGCGCGATTCACACCTATATCGAACTCTATTCCCGCCTCTACGTTGATCTGAGCCCGAACGTCGCGCTGATTGCCGGTTATAAAGCTGACCGTAAAGGCAATCTGTATACCGGCCCAAGCACCGAAGATACGCCGGCGCTGGTAGAAGCTGCCGCGTTTCGTGACGGTATCGTGATTGCTCAGGTGAATGAACTGGTCGATGACGAAACCGACCTGCCACGCGTCGACATCCCCGGTTCCTGGATCGACTATATCGTGGTGGCGGACAAACCTTTCTTTATCGAACCGCTGTTTACCCGCGACCCACGCCTGATCAAGCAGGAACATATCCTGATGGCGATGATGGCGATCAAAGGGATCTACGCTGAACACCAGGTGCAGTCGCTTAACCACGGCATTGGTTTTAACACCGCCGCGATTGAACTGCTGCTGCCAACCTACGGTGAACAACTCGGCCTGAAAGGCAAAATCTGTAAGCACTGGACGCTGAACCCGCATCCGACGCTGATCCCGGCGATTGAGAGCGGCTGGGTTGAGAGCGTGCACTGCTTCGGCGGAGAGCTGGGCATGGAAGAGTACATTCGCGCCCGCCCCGATATCTTCTTCACCGGCAGCGACGGCTCTATGCGCTCTAACCGCGCCTTCTGTCAGCTGGCAGGCCAGTACGCGGTTGATATGTTTATCGGCGCAACCTTACAGGTTGATGGGCTGGCGAACTCCTCTACCGTGACCCGCGGTCGCCTTTCCGGCTTCGGCGGGGCGCCTAACATGGGCCACGATCCGCACGGCCGCCGCCATGCTTCGCCCGCCTGGCTCAATATGATCACCGAGCCAGATCCGATGCAGCGCGGTAAAAAACTGGTGGTTCAGATGGTTGAAACCTTCCAGGCCGGTGCAAAACCTACCTTCGTTGAAACGCTGGATGCGGTAGAGGTCGCAAAATCGACCGGCATGCCGCTGGCACCGGTGATGATTTATGGCGATGACGTTACCCACGTGCTGACCGAAGAAGGTATTGCCTATCTCTATCGGGCAGAAAGTCTTGAAGAGCGCCGCGCCATGGTCGCTGCGGTGGCCGGGATTACCGATATCGGTCTTGGCGTTGATGCGGCACGCGTAGCAGCCCTGCGTAAAAGCGGCAAAGTCGTCTATCCGGAAGACATGGGCATCCGTCGTTCAGATGCGACCCGCTCGCTGCTCGCCGCCAGCAGTGTCTCAGACCTGGTTGAATGGTCGGGCGGTCTTTATAACCCACCGGCAAAATTCCGGAGCTGGTAATGAAACTCCTGTCGCAGACTCAACCCGAGGCGCAGGCCAGCCTGCTGGCGATCACAGCGCGCGATTGTCTGACCGATGAAGCGCGGCTGAGTCCCAAGCCAGGTCTGGTCGACAGTCGGGGAAACGGGGCGCATCAGGACCTGACGCTGGCCCTGATGGAGCGTTCCGCCGAAAGCCTGGTGCCAACCTTCCTGGCGCTGGCCCGTCAGAGCTGGATGCGGCCAGCCGACATCGCCCTGCGCGAAACGGTGGGTCGTCTGGGACGTGAGGGCGAGCGGCAGATGATGGCGGCCACCGGCGGCGTGAATACCCATCGTGGTGCTATCTGGGCGCTGGGTCTGCTGGTCAGCGCGGCCGCAATGCACGGCGGACACGCCACGGCTGACAGCCTGACGCAGACAGCCGCAATGCTGGCAAGCCTGCCCGATCGGGCGGCACCGAAAGTGTTCAGCAAGGGGCTGAAAGCGAGTCACCGCTATCAGGTACCCGGCGCACGTGAGGAGGCGCAACAGGCTTTTCCTCACGTGATGCAGCTGGCGCTGCCGCAGTTATTGCGCAGCCGGGCAGCCGGTGCCAGCGAAAGCGAAGCCCGTCTGGATGCGCTGATGGCGATCATGACCTCACTCAGCGATACCTGCGTGCTGTCACGCGCCGGCATGACCGGACTGGAAACCATGCAGCGCGGTGCCCGCGCGGTGCTGCTGGCCGGTGGCTGCGGTACCGCTGAAGGTCAGGCCGCCCTCGCCCGTCTGGATCGTCGCATGCTGGCACTGAACGCATCCCCAGGCGGTGCCGCCGATTTGCTGGCCGCTACGCTGTTTGTCGACAGGGTATGTCCGGCCACCAACCACTCTTTTAATTAGAGGTCGTTATGGAACACATCACATTATCTTTCCCTGCTAACCGCGCACTCAGCGGTAAAGCCCTGGCAGGGGTCGTTGGTTCCGGTGATATGGAAGTCCTGTACACCGCAACCGAAGGGCAAACGCTGAATATTGATATCACCACTTCACTGGATAACAGCGACGCCCGCTGGAAGGCGCTGTTTGACCGCCTGAATTTAATCAGCGGCCTGCCTGCCGGACAGCTGGTTATTCACGACTTTGGCGCAACGCCCGGCGTCGCGCGTATCCGTATTGAACAGGTATTTGAAGAGGTGAGCCATGCGTAACGATGCCAGTTTTATTGAATTACGTGCCCGTGAGCGTGCGCGTGCGCTGCTGGACGACGGCAGCTATCGCGAACTGCTGGATCCCTTCGAAGGCATTATGTCGCCGTGGCTGGCACCGCAGGGTGTGGTGCCACAGTCCGATGACGGCATGGTGGTGGCACGCGGTACGCTGAACGGTCAGCCGGCGGTGGTGATTGCCATCGAAGGCACCTTCCAGGGCGGCAGCATGGGCGAAGTATCCGGCGCGAAAATGGCCGCGGCGCTCGAACTGGCCGCTGAAGACAATCGCAACGGAATACCGACTCAGGCGGTGCTGTGCCTCGAAACCGGCGGCGTCCGTTTGCAGGAGGCTAATCTGGGACTGGCGGCGATTGCCGACATCCATGCGGCGATTGTCGACCTGCGTCGTTATACCCCGGTTATCGGCATCATTGCCGGCACCGTCGGCTGTTTTGGCGGCATGTCTATCGCTGCCGCGCTCTGCAGCTACCTGATCGTGACACGCGAAGCACGCCTCGGCCTTAACGGACCACAGGTTATCGAGCAGGAAGCGGGCATTGAAGAGTATGGCTCTCGCGACCGTCCGTTTATCTGGAGCATGACCGGCGGCGAAATCCGCTACGCCAGCGGCCTGGTGGATGCGCTGGTCAGCGATGGCGTCAATGCGGTTAAAACTGCCATGAATGACTTCATTGCCAAAGGCGTACCGGCGCAGCATCGCAGTGATAAATATGCGGATTTCCTGCCACGTCTGAGCAACTTCGACACCCGTCAGCAGGCCGATACCGCTACGATTAAACAGCTTTTCGCCCGGGAGGATAAATAATGACCCAGACCAACAGCCGCGGTGCAACATGGCTGGCAAAACTCGCACCCGATGCGCAACGCCTGAGTGGGCTGTGCCCCTCTGTTCAGGTCGCTGACGGCGAACTTAATGGCGAAAGCGTCCGCTTTATCGCCGTAGTCCCTGACGCAGACAATCACTATCCCCGTGCCGCCAGAGGTGAAGTCGGCCTGCTGGAAGGCTGGACGCTGGCGAAAGTGGTAAATGAAACCATCGACGCTGACAGCAACAGCGCGGTGAAACGTCCGATTGTGGCAGTGATCGATGTGCCGAGTCAGGCTTATGGCCGCCGTGAAGAGGCGTTTGGTATTCACCAGGCGCTGGCCGGTGC
Source organism: Pantoea sp. AN62 (assembly GCF_050432985.1). NCBI lineage: Bacteria > Pseudomonadati > Pseudomonadota > Gammaproteobacteria > Enterobacterales > Erwiniaceae > Pantoea > Pantoea sp. AN62. Next base: position 106,430 of record NZ_JBNPYB010000006.1, read on the forward strand.
CGCCGGTGCCTACGCGAAAGCCCGTCTGGCCGGTCATCCGGTGATTGGCCTGATTGTCGGTAAAGCGATGTCCGGCGCATTTCTGGCGCACGGCTATCAGGCGAACCGGCTGATCGCGCTCAACGACCAGGGCGTGCTGGTGCATGCAATGGGCAAAGAGTCCGCTGCGCGCATCACGCTGCGTACCGTCGACGCGCTGGAAAAACTGGCGGCCACCATTCCACCGATGGCCTATGACGTCAGTAACTTCCACACCCTGGGCCTGCTGTCTGACCTGCTGACCGTGGCCGATCCTGATGCACCGTCAGATGCCGATCTGGCGATGGTTGAGATTGCCCTGCAGAAAGCTATCGCTGATGCCCGTCAGGATCCGAGCCTGAAAAACCGGCTGGGCGCTGAAAATCGCCGCAGCTCCTCGCTGGTCCGTGAGCGGATGCGCGCCAGCTGGTAAACCCGACTACAAAACAAAAAAACCTGCCGGAAACGGCCTGGACGGGGCGGATGACCGCCCCGCAATAAGGGCCGCTTTTAGAATTATAAACATCGTGTTAGCCAAGAATTCTTCTTAAAATACAGGTGATTTATGATTTATATAATTGTTCATGCCCTTGCTCCAATCTTTGTGATCATGCTGCTGGGTTTCTGGGCCGGTAAGGCTGGAATGGTCAACAACAAAGACGTTTCACTGCTTAATATTTTTGTAATGGATTTTGCCCTGCCCGCTGCCCTGTTCAGCGCGACAGTACAAACCCCCTGGCCAGGCATCGTGGCGCAATGGCCGTTAATCGTGGTGCTTACCGGTGCCATGTGGATCACCTACGCGGGTATCTATTTTGCCGCGACTAAAATTTTCAAAAAGTCGCCGCAGGATGCCGCAGTGCTGACGCTGACCGTTGCGCTGCCAAACTACGCTGCACTCGGCCTGCCGATTCTTGCCAGCGTTCTGGGTGAAAACCCAACAACTTCGCTCTCTGTAGCGGTATCCATTGCCTGTGGTTCAGTCCTGCTGACGCCGCTGTGCCTGCTGATTCTGGAACGCGAAAAAGCCTTTGCGGCGGGAACCGCACACGGTTCAACGCTGACCATGCTGCCGATCCTGATGTGGCGTTCAGTAAAGAAACCGATCGTGATGGGTCCGTTGATTGGTGTGATGCTGTCAGCGCTGGGCGTTAAAATGCCGGATCTGGTGCTGGCGGCGATTAAACCGCTGGGCCTGGCGGCGACCGCAGCCGCGCTGTTCCTGACCGGGGTGATCCTCTCTGCGCGTAAACTGAAACTCAACGCCGTGGTTGGTGTCGGCACGATTACCAAACTGCTGATTCAGCCCTTTATTGCCTGGGGTCTGGTGCTGGCGCTGGGTCTGAGTGGTCCGGTGGCGATTACTGCGATTCTGATGATTGCGCTGTCAGCCGGCTTCTTTGGCGTGGTGTTTGGTAACCGCTTCGGTGTGCAGTCGCCGGATGCTGAAGCCGTGCTGCTGTTAAGTTCGATTCTGTGTATTTTATCGTTACCCCTGTTCATTACTCTGACTTCCGGAATGTAATATGACGTTCACACCGCGCCCCCACGATCTCCTCTGGCTGCGCTCAGACAGCGCGCTGTTAGCCATCAGCGACGCCTGGGTCAGCCAGCACTGGCAGCACGCTTTTCCAGTGGTGGTGCGGCGCGATGTGAATCAATCGGGGCTGATTCCGGTCGGCGTGCGCGGTGAAAAACGTGAACAGCGCGCCGCCGGATGGACAGACTCGGCCGATATTGAACGCGTCGTCACACCGGAAATGCTGGCTGATCGCAGCCAACTGCTCGCGTCGCCATTTGTTGATTATCCGCCGGTCAGGGCGGCGATCGCGCTCAGCGACAGCGTCTGGCCATGGTACTGGGGCGTCACCGGCAGCACCGGTTATGCTCTGGCGACACAGCGGCCGACGCTGCACGCCGCCAGCGATCTGGACTTACTGATTCGTGCGCCGCAGCCGCTGGCACGCGACGAGCTGCAGCAGTGGCAGAGCCAGACTGAAACGCTGCCCTGCCGCGTCGATACGCAGGTGGAAACGCCGCTCGGCGCTTTTGCCCTCAACGAATGGCTGCGTGAAGGCCGCGTACTGTTGAAAACCGCCACCGGTCCGAGACTGACCGCGTCACCCTGGAGCAGAGATCCCGCATGAAAATCCTTTTTACTTTTCCCGGCCAGGGCACCCAGCGGGTCGGTATGTTGCAACATCTTCCCGACGGTGAGGCGGTGTTAAACAGCGCGCGCGCCGTGCTTGGTGAAGAGACCGACCTGCTCGACAGCGCTGACGCACTGCGTCATACCCGCGCCGTCCAGCTCAGCCTGCTGATTGCCGGCGTAGCCTGGGCGCGTGAGCTAATCAGACACGGATTGAAGCCAGACATTGTCAGCGGCCTGTCGATTGGCGCTTATCCCGCCGCGGTGATTGCTGGCGCACTCGATTTCAGCGATGCGCTACGGCTGGTGGCTCTGCGCGGCGATCTGATGGAGCAGGCCTATCCGCAGGGCTACGGCCTGACCGCAATTACCGGACTGACGCTCAGCCGGCTGGAGAAGCTGCTGGTCGACAGCAATACTTATATTGCCAACCTCAATGCAGAAACGCAGATCGTGATTGCCGGACGGGATGAGGATATGGCGCGGGTGGCGCAAAAAGCGCTGGCGGCCGGTGCCAGCAAAGCGGTCAGGCTGGCGGTCAGCGTGCCTTCTCACTGCGCACTGCTGGATAAGCCTGCTGCTGAACTGGCTGCCGCGTTTGAGTCTGTCAGTCTTTCACGCCCTGGCTGCGCTTACCTGAGCGGTTCGACCGGTCGGGTAATCTGGGAGCCGGGCAAAATTGCCGACGACCTCGCCTATAACATGGCGCGAACGGTGCAGTGGAATGATGCGGTGATTTCAGCCAACCAGCGCGATGCCCGCCTGGCGATTGAAATGCCGCCAGGCAATGTGCTGACCGGCCTCACCCTGCAGGCGGGCTGGCAGGGCGAAGCCATTTGCATGGAGCGCAACAGCGTTGAGGTGGCACTGCATCTGGCTAAACGGCTGAGTCAGTAAGACCGCGGGCATACATTCGCCCTTCTGCGGCCAGCGCCAGCAGCTCCTGATCGCGTTCGCGGCGGTGTGAGTAGACAATCGAAATCTGCTGGCGCATCTGATAAGGCTCGGCCAGGCTGACCAGCTGGATATTGTTTTCGTAGACTTTTTTCATCCGTCCCGGAATTAACGCCAGCCCCATGCCAGCCTGCACCAGGCTGACCATCGAAAAGATGTCATTCACCTTCGTCACCACTCGCGGTTCAAATCCGGCAACCTGAAACGCCTCCTGAAAACCGGCATAGGTGGCAAAGCCTTCGGCCAGCGAAACGAAATCGCGATCGGCATAGTCGCGCAGATCCGCCGGACGGCTCAGATCCAGCGTTTCACCGGCTGGCGCGGCCAGGAAAATGTCATCATAAAACAGCGGGACCACATCAAACAGCGAATCGCTGAACTCGCCGTTGTTGGTGGCGATCAGGATCGCATCAAGCGCATCATCCTCAAGCATGTTGAGCAGCATCTGATTTGAGCCCATGGTGAGATCAAGCTCGAGCGTCGGTCGGCGCAGCTTCATGCCCATGATCAGTCGCGGGATGGTTTCCAGCGTCAGCGAGTAGAGCGTGCCGATCCGCAGACGACCACAGCCCACGCCAGCCACCAGCCGTGCTTCTTCGATCCCTTTCCCCATCAGCGCCGTCACATCCCGGCAATACTCCAGCAGCGTCCAGGCGGCGGGCAGCGGCACCAGGTTGCGGCCTTTATGGATAAACAACGGACAGTCGATGCCTTCTTCCAGCGTGTGCAGCGCACGATGGACGCTGACGCTGCTCAGTTCCAGCGCTTCTGCGGTGCGGGCGATATTGCCTTTGGTCATAAACATCATGAAGACGCTGAGCTTGCGAAAGGTAATCTCGTGATTGATGTTGTCACTCATTGTCTGTTCTGCCTGTCTGGTCAAAAGATGAAACGCATGTAAGCCGGGCTGCATAATAGCCGATACCTCAGCGAGGGCGTTATGATCTGGCATGTCTGCCGTGGTACTTCTGCCGGGGAGTCAATCGGGCGGGATCGGCGATCCGCTGCCGTCACGGCAAAGCGGGATGAGTGCAGGTATCAGCCTGATCAGGGGAAGCGCTGAACGTCACGGTGGATCGGCGGTAGCGGAAATGACGGGCGTGAAGCAGTGCGGCCGCTCCCTCGGCCGCCGCGAATGATAACGTCACCGCGGGCGGTGACGTGCGCGTCTTATAACCTTATCGGCGAAATATTCCAGATCTCATCGGCATACTCCTGAATGGTGCGGTCCGACGAGAAATAGCCCATGCCGGCAATGTTCATCGCCGCACGCCGCTGCCATTCATCCGGCTGGCGATAGAGCGCATCCACCTTATCCTGGGTATCGACATAACTGCGGTAATCCGCCAGCAGCTGATAGTGATCGCCGAAGTTCACCAGCGAATCAAACAGGTTACGGTAGCGGCCTGGCTCCTGCGGGCTGAATACGCCAGAGGCCAGTTGGGTCAGCACCTGATGCAGCTCCGGGTCCTCTTCGTAGTACTGACGCGGGTTATATCCGCCTTTACGCAGCGCTTCAACCTGCGGCGTGGTGTTACCGAAAATGAAGATATTCTCCTCGCCGACGTGATCCAGCATCTCGACATTGGCGCCATCCAGCGTACCGATGGTCAGCGCGCCGTTGAGGGCAAACTTCATATTACTGGTGCCGGAGGCTTCGGTACCGGCCGTGGAGATCTGCTCAGAAAGATCGGCCGCCGGGATGATGATCTGCGCCAGGCTGACGCTGTAGTTCGGAATGAAGACCACCTTCAGCTTATTTTTCACCTGCGGATCGTTGTTGATCACTTTAGCGACATCGTTAATCAGATGAATGATGTGCTTGGCGACGTAATAGGCCGAGGCAGCTTTGCCGGCAAAAATATTGACGCGCGGCACCCAGTCCGCCTGCGGATCGGCTTTGATGCGGTTATAGCGGGTGATCACATGCAGCACGTTGAGCAGCTGCCGCTTGTACTCATGGATACGTTTAATCTGCACGTCAAACAGCGCGTTCGGGTCCAGCACCACATCAAGGTTTTTCGCCACCCAGTCAGCCAGCCGACGTTTGTTCTGATGTTTGGCAACCGCCACTTTTTCGATAAAGGCCGGATAATCAATCTGCGCTTTCAGCTCGCCGAGCTGGCTGAGATCGGTACGCCAGTTGCGGCCGATCTCCTCATCCAGCACTTCAGAGAGCGCCGGGTTCGCCAGCGCCAGCCAGCGACGCGGCGTCACGCCATTGGTCTTGTTGCAGAAACGGCCGGGGAACAGCCGCGAGAAATCAGCAAACAGCGACTGTACCATCAGATTGGAGTGCAGTTCAGAGACGCCATTGACCTTATGGCTGACCACCACCGCCAGCCACGCCATGCGGATCCGGCGGCCGTCGTTCTCATCGATGATCGAAATGCGCGACAGCAGATCCCAGTCATCCGGGTAGTAGTCCTGAATGGTTTTCAGGAAGAAGTCGTTAATCTCGAAAATGATGCTGAGATGACGTGGCAAAATTTTGCCAATCATATCGACCGGCCAGGTCTCCAGCGCTTCGGTCATCAGCGTGTGGTTGGTGTAAGAGAACACCTGACAGCAGACGTCAAACGCGTTGCCCCAGCTGAACTTATGTTCGTCGATCAGCAGACGCATCAGTTCGGGGATCGCCAGCACCGGGTGGGTGTCATTCAGGTGGATAGCGATTTTATCGGCGAGGTTGTCCCAGGTCTGGTGCATCCGCCAGTGACGATTAAGAATGTCCTGAACGGTGGCGGACACCAGGAAATACTCCTGACGCAACCGCAGTTCACGGCCGGAATAGGTTGAATCATCGGGATAGAGCACGCGGGAAACGTTCTCGGAGTGGTTTTTATCTTCCACCGCCGCGAAATAGTCGCCCTGGTTAAATTTACCGAGGTTGATCTCGTTACTCGCCTGCGCGCCCCACAACCGCAGGGTGTTGGTGGCATCGGTGTCGAAACCCGGAATGATCTGGTCATACGCCATCGCCAGAATCTCTTCTGTCTCCAGCCAGCGCACCTTCGCCCCTTCATGCTGCACCCGGCCGCCAAAACGCACTTTGTAACGGGTATTGAAGCGCTGGAATTCCCACGGATTACCGTACTCAAGCCAGTAATCCGGCGACTCTTTCTGCTCACCTTCCACAATGTTCTGTTTGAACATGCCGTAGTCATAACGAATGCCGTAGCCGCGGCCGGGCATACCCAGCGTTGCCAGGGAGTCCAGGAAACAGGCCGCCAGGCGACCCAGACCGCCGTTACCGAGGCCAGGATCGTTCTCTTCTTCCATCAGCTCGGCCAGGTCCAGCCCCATCTCATCCAGCGCCTGGTTCAGATCGTCATAAATCCCCATCGCCAGCAGCGCATTGCCCAGCGTGCGGCCCATCAGGAACTCCATCGACAGGTAATAAACCTGCCGCACGTCCTGTGACAGCTGGGCACGACTGGAACGCAGCCAGCGCTCAACCATCCGGTCGCGCACCGCCAGCAGCGAGGCGTTAAGCCACTCGTGCTTATTGGCAATAGAAGGATCTTTACCGATGGTAAACATCAGTTTGTAGGCAATCGAATGCTTTAAGGCATCAACCGTCAACGTTGGTGAGGCGTAAGTGAAAGGTGCATTCATATCCAGTTTTCCCAATCCGTTACATCAAACGTTGGTAGAGATCACGGTAGGCTTGTGCCGCCACCTGCCAGCTAAAATCCATCCCCATGGCCTGGCGCTGAACGTAACGCCACAGCGAAGGACGAGACCACAACACAAACGCACGCCGGATGGCCCGCAACAGCGACCAGGCATTTGCATCTTCAAAACTGAAGCCACTGGCGATACCGTCCGCCAGATTCTCTAATGAACTGTCATTGACCGTATCGGCCAGGCCGCCGGTACGACGCACTAACGGCAACGTACCATACTTCAGGCCATAAAGTTGAGTCAGGCCGCACGGCTCGAATCGGCTCGGCACCACAATCACGTCCGCGCCGCCGACAATGCGGTGTGAGAATGCTTCGTGGTAGCCAATCTGCACCCCGACGCTACCCGGATGCTCTGCCGCCGCGGCCAGGAATCCCTGTTGCAGCTCGGCATCGCCCTGCCCCAGCAGCACCAGCTGTCCGCCCTGTGCCAGCAGGCCCGGCAGCGCTTCCAGTACCAGGTCCAGCCCTTTCTGTTTGGTCAGACGGCTGATGACGCAGAATACCGGGGCCTTATCATCCACCTTCAGCCCCATCGCAACCTGCAGCTGGCGTTTGTTTTCCGCCTTGGCTTCCAGCGTGTCGCGGTTATAGCGCGCGTTGAGCAGCAGGTCATGCGCCGGATCCCAGATTGACGGGTCCACGCCATTCAGAATGCCGCTCAGGCGACCTTCACGCATACGCTGCGCCAGTAAGGTTTCCATGCCATAACCGAACTCGGCCGAGGTGATTTCATGCGCATAGGTCGGACTGACCGCTGTGACGTGATCGGCGTAGTAAAGGCCCGCTTTGAGGAAAGAGATCTGACCGAAAAACTCCAGTCCGTACATGCTGAAAAACGACCACGGCAGGCCGATCTCTTCCATGTGATGCGCCGCGAACAGTCCCTGATAAGCCAGGTTATGCACGGTGAACACCGATTTGGCCGGACGGCCCCGCGCTTCCAGATAGGCGCAGGTCAGGCCGGCATGCCAGTCGTGGGCGTGAACAATATCCGGACGCCACATCGTATCCAGCCCGCACGCCAGCTCACAGCCCATCCAGCCGAGCAGCGCGAAGCGCAGATAGTTATCGACGTAGGCAAACTGCGACTCATCATGATACGGACTGCCCGGACGGTCGTAGAGCGCCGGCGCATCGATCAGGTAGATGCCTACCCCGTTAAACTCACCAAACAGTAAGCGCACATGTCCGGCAAACGTATCCAATTCTGTTACCACCTGAAGATCAGGTATGCCCTTGCGCAATGCTGGAAAAGCGGGCAATAACACCCGCGTATCCGTGCCACCCGCAATTTGTGCTTGAGGTAATGCCCCGACTACATCAGCCAGTCCGCCCGTTTTGAGCAGCGGGAAAAGTTCTGAACAGACATGTAAAACCTGCATCCTCGACCTCATTAAGTTATCAGGCACGATCCGCGTGCCGATTGCGTGTGTTCCGCTATCGCTTACTGCCCCGCATTGGCCAATTTAGCCAGCATGGCGCGGGTAACCAGTACGATGCCTTCATCCGAACGGTGAAACCGGCGACTGTCTTCATCAGGGTTTTCGCCGATGACCATTCCTTCTGGCAGCTCGCAGGCGCGATCAATCACACAGCGGCGCAGACGGCAGGATCGGCCAACCACCACATCGGGCAGCAGCACGGTTGAATCAATATTGCAAAACGAGTTAACGCGCACCCGGGGAAACAGCACCGAGTTCACCACCACCGAGCCGGAGATGATGCAGCCGCCCGATACCAGCGAGTTCATGGTCATGCCGTGACTGCCGGACCGATCCTGGACAAACTTGGCGGGTGGCAGCGGCTCCATATGGGTGCGAATTGGCCAGGTCACGTCGTACATATCCAGTTCCGGCATTACCGAGGCCAGGTCGAGGTTAGCGCGCCAGTAAGCTTCGAGCGTGCCGACATCGCGCCAGTAAGGCGGCGCTTTGTCGTCGTTCTGCACGCAGGAGAGCGCAAAGGAGTGCGCGTAGCCTTCACCGCTCGCTACGATTTTCGGCAGAATATCTTTGCCAAAGTCGTGATTTGAGCCTGGGGTCTGCAGATCTTCTTCCAGCAACGCATAGAGATAATCGGCGTTGAAGACGTAGATCCCCATACTGGCCAGCGCCTGAGTGTCATCACCCGGCATGGTCGGCGGTTTTGGCGGCTTCTCGACGAAGTCGATCACCATGTTCTCTTCGTTAACCGCCATCACGCCAAACGCGGTGGCTTCATGCACCGGCACCGGCAAACAGGCGATGGTACATTTCGCCTCATTGACCACGTGATCCAGCAGCATGCGCGAATAATCCATCTTATAAATGTGGTCCCCGGCGAGGATCACGATGTACTGCGCCTGATAACGGCGAATCACATCAAGGTTTTGCGTTACCGCATCGGCGGTGCCGCGATACCACTGTTCGGTGGAGAAGCGCTGCTGCGCTGGCAGCAAATCCACAAACTCATTCATCTCTTCATTGAAGATCGACCAGCCACGCTGGATGTGCTGGGTCAGGGTGTGGGACTGGTACTGGGTAATCACGCCGATGCGGCGGATACCGGAGTTAACGCAGTTGGACAAGGCAAAGTCGATAATGCGGAACTTGCCGCCGAAGTGCACCGCCGGTTTGGCGCGTTTTGCCGTCAGGTCGACCAGCCGTGTACCGCGTCCACCGGCGAGGATCAGAGCAACCGTTTGTGTAGGGAGCTGGCGCGCCAGCATCAGGTGATCTGTTCTGTCTAATTTAACCATGTCTGACTCCTTATGATTGCTTTTGGAACACGCACACACCGTGTGCGGGACCATGCCAGACAGTTAACAGGATGGGGTTATCGTCCCCGGCGAAAGGAGGAAGGGCACGCCATTCTCCGTCTGGTAACACGATGTCATTCACCGAGTCCGTGGCGTTTATTGTTATTAACCAGCGGCCGGACAGCAGGATCTGCAATCTATGCGTCCCCTGTGCCCATTCATCGTGTTGCAGTGGCTGGCCACCGGCATTGAGCCACTGCACATTGCCATCACCTTCCTGCCACCAGCGATCCGCCGTCAGCGCCGGAATGCGCTGACGCAGCTGGATCAGGGCCGCAGTGAATCCGACCAATCCCTTCTCATCCGCCTGCCAGTCAAGCCAGCTCAGGGCGTTGTCCTGACAGTAGGCGTTGTTGTTACCGTGCTGCGTGTGGCCGCGCTCATCGCCCGCCAGCAGCATCGGCGTGCCCTGCGACAGTAACAGGGTGGTGAGCAAGCCCCGCACGCTGCGACGGCGGCGCTCAATCACATCGAAGCTGACGTTCAGCCCCTCTTTGCCATGGTTATGGCTGTAGTTATCGCCGTGTCCGTCACGGTTATCTTCCCCGTTGGCTTCGTTGTGCTTGCGTTCGAAGCTCACCACATCCCACAGCGTAAAGCCGTCGTGAGCGGTGATCAGGTTGACGGTGGCGTGTGGCTGCCGCTCCTCATGCTGAAAAAGATCGCTGGAGGCGGCAAAGCGACGGGCAAACTCGCCGTTGCTCATCGCACCGTGCAGCCAGTAACGTCGCGCGGTGTCGCGGAAGTGATCGTTCCATTCAGCAAACGGCGCAGGAAAATGGCCGACCTGGTAGCCATTGGGTCCGATATCCCAGGGTTCGGCAATCAGCTTGACCTGTGACAGCAGCGGACAGGCGCGTATCGCCTCAAACAGTGGTGCATCGCGCTGGTAGTCGGGCGTACGCCCCAGCACCGGTGCCAGATCAAAACGGAAACCGTCGACGTGACAGACGCGCACCCAGTAGCGCAGCGCATCCAGCGCCCACGCCATCACCTGCGGATGATGCAGATTGAGCGTGTTGCCGCAGCCGGTCCAGTTCTGGTAGTCGCCCTGCTCGTCCAGCCAGTAATAGCTGGCGTTATCGATGCCGCGCATTGAAATCGTCGGGCCAATGGCGTCCAGTTCGGCGGTGTGGTTAAACACCACATCCAGCAGCACTTCTATCCCGGCCGCATGCAAGTTTTTGATCGCCTGCTGAAACTCCTGCAGCGGGGTCAGCCCATCCTGTCCGGAGGCGTAGCGCGGATCGACCGCCCAGAGCGCAAACGGGTTATAGCCCCAGTAGTTGCTCAGCCCCAACTGAAGCAAACGCGGTTCGCTGGCAAAATGGGCAACCGGCAACAGTTCAATCGCCGTGATACCGAGACGACGCAGGTAATCCACCATAACAGGATGGCCGAGCGCCGCGTAAGTGCCGCGCAGCGTTTCCGGAATTTCCGGATGCTGCCGGGTCAGGCCGCGCACGTGCGCCTCATAAATCACCGTGTTGCCCCACGGCGTACGCGGCGCAACGTCGTCCTGCCAGTCGAAATCTTCGGCCACCACCCGTGACTTCGGCGCGATCGCCGCGCTGTCGTGCGGGTCAGGCGCGTTAATGCCGCCGTGAAAACGGGCATCGTCCGGCACGTCGCCTTCTACCGCGCGGGCGCAAGGATCGACCAGCAGCTTAGCCGGGTTAAAACGATGCCCCTGGCGGGGCGCCCATGGACCGTGAACCCGATAGCCGTAACGCTGCCCTGGCTTTAGCGTCGGAACATAGCCATGCCAGATATCGCCGCTGCGGCCCGGCAGATCGATACGCTGCTCCACGCCGTTTTCATCAAACAGGCATAGCTCAACGCGGCTGGCATGCTGTGAAAACAGGGTGAAATTGACGCCTTTGCCATCGTAACTGGCACCAGGCGGCTGCGGATCGCCGGCCGTTATGGTCATTCGCCCTCCCGCACCAGCCACAGGGTCGCCAGCGGCGGCAGATTCAGACTCAGCGACTGCGGTCGCCCATGGCTCGGCTGCTGATCGGTATGCACACCGTGGTTGCGCACGTCGCTGCCGTGATATTCATGCTGGTCGGTATTCAGCACTTCGCGCCACTTGCCTGGCTGGTTTACGCCAAAGCGATATCCCGGCCGCGGCACCGGCGTAAAGTTACTGACCACAATCACTTCATTGCCTTCACGGTCGCGACGGACAAAGGCAAACACCGAATGCTCCGCATCGTCGACCACCAGCCATTCAAATCCCTGCGGATCGAAGTCGAGCTGATGCAGCGGCGTGTAATATTGATAGGTATGGTTGAGATCGCGCACCAGACGCTGCACGCCGTGGTGCCAGTTGTCACCGCCTTCCAGCAGATGCCAGTCGAGGCTGACGTCATGATTCCACTCGCGGCCCTGGGCGAACTCATTGCCCATAAACAGCAGTTTCTTGCCCGGGAAGCCCCACATCCAGCCGTAATAGGCGCGCAGGTTGGCGAACTTCTGCCACGCGTCGCCCGGCATGCGGTCGAGAATCGAGCGCTTACCGTGCACCACTTCGTCGTGTGACAGCGGCAGCACAAAATTCTCGGTGTAGTTGTACATCATGCCGAAGCTCATCAGGTTGTGATGATAACGGCGATGGATCGGATCGAGTTTCATGTAGTCGAGCGTGTCGTGCATCCAGCCGAGGTTCCATTTGAACCAGAAGCCCAGCCCGCCGCCTTCGGTCGGGCGCGTCACGCCAGGGTAATCGGTCGACTCTTCCGCCATGGTCACCGAGCCGGAGGCCACGGTGCCCAGCGTGCGGTTGGTGTAGCGCAGAAACTCAATCGCTTCGAGGTTTTCACGCCCGCCATACTGGTTAGGCACCCACTCGCCTTCAGCGCGGCTGTAGTCGCGGTAAATCATCGACGCCACCGCATCGACGCGCAGACCATCAATGCCAAAGCGTTCGACCCAGTAGAGCGCATTACCCGACAGGTAGTTGCTGACTTCGCGCCGGCCAAAGTTGTAGATCAGGGTGTTCCAGTCCTGATGAAAACCTTCACGCGGATCGCTGTGTTCATACAGCTCAGTACCATCAAATTTTGCCAGACCAAAGTCATCACTCGGGAAGTGGCCCGGCACCCAGTCCAGCAGCACGTTCAGGCCGGCGGCATGGGCGCTGTCGATAAAGGCACGGAATTCGTCACGGGTTCCGAAGCGACGGGTTGGCGCATACATGCCCAGCGGCTGATAACCCCAGCTGCCATCAAACGGGTGTTCGTTGATCGGCAATAGTTCGATATGGGTAAAGCCCATCTCTTTGACGTAGGGCACCAGCTGCTCAGCCAGCTCTTTGTAGCTCAGCCAGAAGTTATTGTCGGTATGGCGTCGCCATGAACCGAGATGCACTTCATAAATTGAGATCGGCGCATCAAAGGCGTTGGCCGCCTTGCGCTCCTCTTTCATCTCAATAGCATCGGGCAGACCACAAATCATCGAAGCCGTTTGCGGACGCATCTGCGCTTCAAAGGCGAACGGATCCGCTTTGATGCGCAGCTGGCCGTTGGCATCGATAATTTCAAATTTATACAGCTGGCCGTTAACCGCGCCTGGCACAAACAGCTCCCAGATGCCCATCTCTTTACGCAGGCGCATCGGGTGACGGCGGCCATCCCAGAAGTTGAAATCACCCACTACCGACACGCGACGGGCATTGGGCGCCCAGACGCAGAAACGGGTACCGGTGACGCCATCAATCACGTCACCGTGGGCGCCCAGCGTTTCGTAAGGGCGCAGGTGGGTCCCTTCGGCCAGCAGCCACAGGTCCATTTCCTGCAGCAGCGGGCCAAAGCGGTAGGCATCGTCGATCAGGTTCTGCTGACCGTGCCAGTTCACCGCCAGCTGGTAGCGGAAACGGTTTTTACGGCGTGGGATCACGCCGCTGAAGAAGCCGCGTGCATCTTCGCACGCCAGCTGAGCAAGTTTGCGCCCGGTGGAGGTTTCGATTACCCACACCTCAAGCGCTTCAGGTAACAACGCCCTGACTTCCAGGCCTTGCTGAGTCTGGTGCATCCCCAGTAACGCAAACGGGTCAGAATAATTACCTGCAAACAGGGCATTGATCGCATCGCGATCGGGAAGCTCTGACATGACTTTCTTCCTGTGATATTTGGCAGGCGAAATGAGCAACACGACACGGCTCGTCGCGCTTCAAATGCACTGCTCTTCATTGAGCCATACGTACGACGACAAAAGGAGTCAGGCCATTCCATGGGAAAAGTGTCTTTGCCGTGTACAACAACCATTTAGTCCGGAAAGCAAAACAGTCAACTTGCGGCACATCATGGTTAAATCATAGCTTGGTAGCGGCAGTTGCCATGGCTGAAAACAAAAAATTATTCACCGAGCGGTAAAAAAGGGAAGCTGATCACTTAGTAAGCGAAACGGCAGCGCAAAGATGCCGCAACAAAAACAAAAAAGGCCGGATAAATCCGGCCCTTGGCGAGTCTCATCGATTAGTTGGTTAACAACCGCAGCATACGGCGTAGCGGTTCAGCCGCCCCCCATAATAACTGGTCACCGACGGTAAAGGCGGAGAGGTACTCCGGTCCCATATTCAGTTTACGCAGACGGCCAACCGGCGTGGTCAGCGTGCCGGTCACCGCCGCTGGCGTCAGTTCACGCATTGTCCGTTCGCGATCGTTCGGCACCACTTTGACCCACTCATTATGCGCAGCCAGCAGCTGCTCGATTTCGGCCAGCGGCAGGTCGCGTTTCAGCTTCAGGGTAAACGCCTGGCTGTGACAGCGCAGCGCACCGACGCGTACACACAGTCCATCAACCGGAATCACATTACGGGTGGCGAGAATCTTGTTGGTTTCCGCCTGCCCTTTCCACTCTTCACGGCTCTGACCGTTATCCAGCTGCTTGTCGATCCACGGGATCAGGCTGCCAGCCAGCGGCACGCCGAAGTTATCGGTCGGCAGGGTACCGGAGCGGGTGAAATCGGTGACGCTACGCTCGATGTCGAGAATGGCTGACGCCGGATTCTGCAGCGCAGGTGCCACGTGATCGTGCAGCATGCCCATCTGGGTCAGCAGCTCACGCATATGGCGCGCACCGCCGCCTGAAGCCGCCTGATAGGTCGCCACCGAGGCCCACTCCACCAGATCCTGCGCAAACAGCCCGCCGAGTGACATCAGCATCAGGCTGACGGTGCAGTTTCCGCCGACAAACGTCTTGATGCCACGATCGATACCTTCACGGATCACCTGATGGTTAACCGGATCGAGGATGATGATCGCATCGTCTTTCATCCGCAGCGTAGAGGCGGCATCGATCCAGTAACCCTGCCAGCCACTCTCGCGCAGCTTCGGATAGACCTCGCTGGTGTAATCGCCGCCCTGGCAGGTGATGATGATATCCAGCGCACGCAGCGCCTCGATATCAAATGCATCCTGCAGTACGCCCTGCTGCTTACCGCCAAAGGCGGGTGCGGCCTGGCCGTGCTGCGACGTCGAGAAGAAGACCGGATTGATGAGATCAAAATCACGCTCTTCGCTCATGCGGGACATCAGCACTGAGCCGACCATACCGCGCCAACCAACAAAACCTACATTCTTCATGTCGTGTCCGTCTCAGGCGGTTTCACACCTGCTTTTCATTTCAGAGGAGAGAACGACGTGTTAATTTCACGTCGCTCTGCGTAATAATAAGATTTACCTGTGACTACCAACTCTACAAAATGCAGGCTTTCTGGCAAGTGAATTAATTCGATTACGCTAACTTTTTCAGCAGCGTAACTAATAACAGCCATTTTTAGATCACGAGACGGCGCAAAACGAATGACTGAAATGATTTCAGCAACCATATTATTGTTGTTAATTATGGACCCACTGGGCAATTTGCCCATTTTTATGTCGGTTTTAAAGCATCTGGAACCGAAACGGCGGCGAGTGGTACTGATACGTGAAATGCTGATCGCGTTAATCATCATGCTGCTGTTTTTGTTTACCGGTGAGCGCATTCTGGCTTTTCTGAATCTGCGTACCGAGACGGTGTCGATTTCCGGTGGGGTAATCCTGTTCTTAATCGCCATCAAGATGATTTTCCCGTCGGCGGAGAGCAGCAGTACTGGCTTATCGGCAGGCGAAGAGCCATTCCTGGTGCCGCTGGCGATCCCGCTGGTCGCCGGACCGTCGCTGCTGGCGACCCTGATGCTGTTGTCACATCAGTACCCACAACAGATGACGCATCTGGTGGGCGCACTGTTGATTGCCTGGGGCGTAACGGTCGGTATTTTGCTGCTGTCGGGCCTGTTCCTCCGCCTGCTGGGCGACAAAGGGGTGAATGCGCTGGAGCGGCTGATGGGATTGATTCTGATTATGCTGGCGACCCAGATGTTCCTCGATGGGATTCGGGCCTACCTGAAGCTGTAGTCAGTGCACGCTTCCCCCTGTCATCGGGGGAAGCGTGCAGAAATGAATCACCTGTCAATCCTCACTCCGCCGGTACATGCGCCGCGGGTGTCCAATTTTTCCATATAGCATTTCTACCCTCAGAAATCCTGCCTCCACGCAGTGTTCCAGATAGCGCCGTGTGGTGGTTTTGCTCAGTCCCGTTTTGCTGACGACTTCGTCTACTGAGAAGCTGCGTCTGTCGCTTTCGTTAAAAAAGCGCTGCACCCGTGCCAGCGTGTACTCTTCGATCCCTTTGCTGCCGTTATCCTGACGGTAGTTTTTAGCCTGCAGCTGATAGAGTAAATCGACGTTTTGCTGATCGACAATCTTCCAGATCCGCTGCTGTTCAGCAAATTGTACAAAGCGTTCCAGTGACTGGTTAAGTCGCCTCCAGGAGACGGGTTTGAGAATGTAATCAAACGCACCGTTGCGGATCGCCAGGCTACAGGTGTCCATATCACTTGCTGCGGTGATAAAAATGACAGAACAGTTAGCATGGGTCAGCAAAGGATTGCTGACCAGGGCAAGTCCTTTACCATCAGGCAGGTAATTATCCAGCAGGACCAGCTGCGGCTTTAAACGGGTCATTAAGGTCTGTGCCTCGGCAAGTGATGAGGCAATGCCCACCAGCCGAAGACGCGGATGCTTATCTATAAGCTCGGCGTGAAGTTGGGCCAGCTCTTTCTCGTCTTCAACAATAAGTACATCGATAGATTCATGTTGCATAGTCGTTCTCTTCCGGTTCCTGATACAGGTGCCGTTCGGCTGCCGTGACAGGAATAAAAAGCGAGAAAATAGCGCCCCGGGGGGTGTTATCAGCCACTTCAATCACGCCACCTGCGTGAGTGACATAGCGCTCAATCAGGTACAGGCCGATGCCGTGATCGCCCTGGGTTTTGGTGGTGATGCCACGTTCAAATAGTCTGTCGCGGATCTCCGGCTTGATACCGATGCCCTGGTCAGCCACCTCAATAATCAGTTCACACGCATTCAACCTGATCAGTATTTCAACCGGTTGATACGGGCGTGAGGCACGGTGGGTCGATTCGATGGCGTTATCCAGCAAATTTCCGATGATGGAGACCAGTTCAGCTTCCGGCATTGACGCGAACGGTTTGTCCAGCCGGCAGCTAGCGTCAAAGTGCAGTTCAACGCCTTTCTCACGTGCCTGGGCTGATTTTCCTGACAGCAGGCCACACAGCATCGGTGAACAGAAGCGTGAGGAGATAAAATCCAGCAGCTCCTGCTCGTGCGCCGACAGCGCCTGAATAAAATCGATCGCTTCTTCATAACGTCCCATGTGCAACAGGCCGGAAAGTATCGTCATGAGATTAAGCTGTTCGTGACGCATAACGCGCAGGTTATCAACGTAGCGTTTTACCTGACTGAGTTGAGCACTGAGGATGTCGATTTCGTTGCGATCGCGAAAGGTGATGACCCAGCCCTGTAACGTATTTTCCAGCATCACTCTTACGCGACTGGCGATCACCGTAAGATCGTTAAAATGGCAGACTTCATCGTGGGTATCTTTGCTTAGCATGGTTGAGGATGTGAAGAATGAAACCGGCCGAATCACCTGACTTATCAGCTGACCACGCAATTCCTTCGCGGTTTGAGGCAAACCCAGCAGCTTACGGGCCGCCTGATTGATCACTTCAATCTGTAAGTCACGATCAATAACTATTACCCCTTCATAAATCGACTCCATCATGGCTTTTTGCTGACGCACCAGAAATCCAATCTCGCGCGGCTCCAGTGAGAAGATCTGCTTTTTAATACTGCGGGTAAAAAACCATGAGAAAACAAACAGGGCAAACAGCAGCAGTACAGCAGCAATCAGAATGTTGACGACCTTACTGACGGTAATGGTGTTGAGATAACTGGTGAGATAGCCAACGGAAACGATACCCACAACCTGCCCGGTCGCGTTAAAAACAGGCGCTTTACTCCGTAGTGAAATGCCGAGGCCACCTTCGCGGATTGTCGTCGTGCTTTTACCTTGTAACACCGCGTCGTTATCACCACCGACCAATGTGGTGCCTACCCGCTCCTCGAACACCGAATGAAACAGATGTATTCCTTTATTATCACCAACCACAATAAAGCTGGCGTCGCTACGCCCGGCTATCTGGCGCATAAATTGACGGATTGCAGTGCTGTTTTTTTCCTCCACCGCTTTACGCAAATCAGGAATAAGCGCAATTTCCTCCGCCTGTATTTTTGCCCGAAGACTCATTTCCTTATACAGTTCCCGGGCCACATCAAAATAATAATAGCCTGCCAGCAGCGCAAAGAGTCCGGAGAAAAAAATCACCAGTGAAATAAACAATTTTATCTGGAACGAAACTCTCATCTGAATTGTCATTATTATCACTGCCACGCATAGGACGATGGGAGCAGCGAATATACCACCTTTTCTCAGCGTGCTTAGCGGTTTAGATGAAAGTTGCGATCCCTTGCACAGAGCCATTTTTAGATAGTATTTTAAAAACAACCCTGCTCAAAGATTAAATACAAAAATGTTATGCAGTTGTTCGATAATGAAAAAAAACCATTACAACCACATGGGCGATTAAAAGCAAAATCACATTAAATTAAAAAAACCATTAAAACCACATAGACCATAAAAACTTCACTTTTAATAGCGCCAGCTCTCACAAAAAATTATTCATTGCGCCGGTAAAGTTAATGCTTCGCTAATTAAGAGGCTTACTTATGAGCACAACTGACGATTCCATTCCAACAATCAATGATCCAATAAATATCACGCGACCCTCGTTCAAGGAGCGCTGGTGGCACATTATGGACACCTGGAAAGTAGGTATTATTCCCCTGCCGCTATTTGTATTAGCGGGTGTGTTAATAGCAATTGATTGCCTTGGCGGCAAACTCCCTAGCGACATCGTGGTAATGGTTGCCACGCTGGCGTTCTTCGGCTTCGCATGCGGTGAGTTTGGCAAGCGCCTGCCGATTATCGGTAAACTCGGTGCAGCGGCAATTTGCGCGACGTTTATTCCGTCCGCAATGGTCTATTACGGCCTTCTGCCCGATGTGGTTGTGGAGTCCACCACCCGGTTCTACAAATCCACCAATATTCTTTACCTCTATATCTGCTGCATCATTGTCGGCAGCATTATGAGCATGAACCGTACCGTCCTGATTCAGGGTTTCCTGCGTATTTTCTTCCCGATGGTGTGCGGTGAAATCGTCGGTATGCTCGTCGGAATGGGCGTGGGTGTCGCGCTCGGTCTTGAGCCTTTCCAGATCTTCTTTTTCATCATTTTACCGATTATGGCCGGCGGAGTAGGAGAAGGCGCCATTCCCCTTTCAATCGGCTACGCTACGCTGCTGCATATGGACCAGGGCGTTGCGCTTGGCCGCGTGCTGCCGATGGTCATGCTGGGTAGCCTGACGGCCATTATTATCTCCGGCTGTCTGAACCAACTCGGTAAGCGCTTTCCGCATTTGACCGGCGAAGGCCAGTTGATGCCTGACTGTGCAAATGTGGACACCACCTCTTCTCCGCCCGCCGTCTCTGGCAAAATGGATGTGACCACTATTGCCTCCGGTGCGCTACTGGCGGTACTGCTCTACATGCTGGGTATGCTGGGCCACAAATTGATCGGCCTGCCCGCACCGGTTGGCATGCTGTTTATAGCCGTGCTGGTCAAGCTCTGTAACGTAGTATCACCGCGCCTTCTGGAAGGTTCGCAGGTGGTGTACAAGTTCTTCCAGACCTCTGTGACCTATCCGATTCTCTTTGCTGTGGGCGTGGCAATCACACCGTGGCAAGAACTGGTAAATGCTTTCACTGTGAGCAACCTGCTGGTGATTATCAGCACCGTCTCTGCCCTGGTGGCGACCGGGTTCATGGTGGGTAAAAAGATAGGAATGCATCCCATTGATGTTGCCATCGTCTCCTGCTGCCAGAGCGGACAAGGAGGTACCGGCGACGTAGCCATTCTTACCGCCGGTAACCGTATGAGCCTGATGCCTTTCGCCCAGATTGCAACCCGTATTGGTGGCGCAATTAACGTCTCCGTTTCCTTGCTGATTTTGGGCAACTTCCTCGTTTAATTCTTCAGGAGATCATCATGAAACTTGCAAGCTATATCCATGAAGGTAAACGCAGCTACGGTATCGTAAAAGTCGACGGTGTGGTGGATTTGGGCCAGCGGCTGGGCGATCGCTATATCGACCTGAAAGCGCTACTACAGGGCAACGGCCTTACAGAGGCCAGATGCTATCTCAGCGATAGCATTGACATGCTAATAGACGAAATCACTTTTTTACCGGTTATCGAGCAGCCAGGGAAAATCCTCTGCGTAGGTATGAATTATTCCGCCAAGCGCGAGGAGTTCGACCAGCATGATCCCGCACCTACGCTGTTTGTCCGCTTTCCGGACTCTCAAACCGGCCATAAATCACCGGTACTTAAGCCACATCACTCCAGCGAATTCGACTACGAAGGCGAACTGGCGGTCATCATAGGAAAAGGTGGCGAGAACATCGGTCGTGAAGTCGCTTTGCACCATGTGGCCGGTTATAGCTGCTACATGGATGGGTCTGCGCGTGACTGGCAGCATAGCTGGTACACCGCCGGAAAAAACTGGCGTCAGACCGGCGCGTTTGGTCCCTGGATGGTGACAGCAGATGAGATCCCCGATCCTCATCAACTGGCGATCCGCACCTGGCTCAATGGCCGCATGGTACAGGAGGATAACACCAGCAGCATGATCCATACGGTCGCTGAGTTGATCGAGTACATCAGCACGTTCACTCACCTGAGTCCGGGCGATGTGATCATCACCGGATCGCCAGGCGGCGTAGGTAAAAAGCGTAATCCACCGCTGTTTATGCAGGAGGGAGATTGTATTGAGGTCGAAATAGAAAATATCGGTCATCTCAGCAATATGATTGTGGAAGCGCCAGCACATGTGCTGACGACAGCGTACTAGGTGCCGCGTTATGTACAGACAAACTACTCTCGATTTCCGCCTGACGGTGGTGTCAAAACATCCGGAACGATTGGTGCCGATTCGCTGTTTACTGGCAGACAGCGGACTGGCGCTGGATAACGATGTCACGCTATTTGTTGAAGCCTGGTCTGGTACGCAGTTGGTGGGATGTGCGGGGCTTGCCGCTAACGTGATTAAGTGTGTGGCGGTCAATGAGCGCCTACGGGGGATCAATCTCAGCAGCCGACTGCTGACAGAAGTCGAGAACGCCGCGCTGGCGCGTGGCCACTTCCACCTGTTCCTATGCTGCCGACCCGTTAACCAGGCGCGTTTTGCGCGTTGCGGTTTTTGGCCGATTGCACAAAGTGGTGATAACGCCGTGCTGCTTGAAAACACCTCGCAGGGTATTGAGCGCTACTGCCGATCGCTCAGCGCGCTACGCAGGAGAGGCGACAGCATCGGTGCGATTGTAATGAATGCCAATCCCTTCACCCTGGGACATCTCCACTTAGTCGAGCAGGCGGTGAAGCAGTGCGACTGGTTGCATCTCTTCGTGGTGCAACAAGACACCTCATTCTTTTCGTTTGCTGACCGCCTGAATATGGTGAAAGCAGGAGTCGCACATTTGTCGAATGTGTCCGTGCACGAAAGTTCACAATACATTATTTCCCGCGCGACCTTCCCGGCCTATTTCCTGAAAGAGAGCGTCAAAGTACAGCAGGCGTGGAGTGAAATTGACGTCCTGATTTTTCGAAATTTTATCGCCCCCGCCTTAGGCATTACCCATCGTTTTATCGGCACGGAGCCGTTCTGCGAGCTTACCCGTCAGTACAACCAGACACTGCATCTGTTACTCGCTTCGCAAATCGAGGTCATAGAAATGCAGCGGCTCAAAGCGAATGGCACGGCCATTTCGGCGTCCGAAGTTCGTCGATTATTTAAAACCGAACAGCTTTCACGCATTCAGAGAATTGTTCCGGCCTCCACTTTCGCGTACCTCAAAGCGCACTCTGGCACCCGCAAAGAGAGTGCATAACTATCAGGAAATTGAGATGAATATTGTAAGGGAAGCGCTAGCTGGCACGCAGGAGTCCAGCGACCTGATGGTGAAAGTCGCTCCGGCGGCTGACGAATTGGAAATTATCATCAACAGTGAAGTGATTAAGCAGTTTGGCGAACAGATTCGTCAGGTGGTCACTGAGACATTACGAACCCTGAACGTGCGCACAGGGCTGATTAGTATTCAGGATAAAGGCGCGCTGGACTGCGTGATTCGAGCCCGTCTGCAAAGCGCGGTACTTCGCGCAGCTGACGAACCGTCCATCGACTGGAGAAAAATGCAATGAGCCCACTCCGTCGCAGCATGTTGTTTTTACCGGGAGCCAATGCAGCCATGCTCTCTACAGCCTTTATCTACCGTCCGGACTCCATCATGTTTGATCTTGAAGATGCAGTCGCCCTGCGCGAGAAGGACAGTGCGCGCCTGCTGGTTTTCAATGCACTGCAGCACCCGATGTACCAGCAGATTGAAACCGTAGTACGCATTAACCCGCTGAATACACCATTTGGTTTGCTGGATCTTGAAGCCGCGGTTCGTGGAGGAGCAGATGTGATTCGTCTGCCAAAAACGGATACACCTGAAGATATCGATGAGCTTGAAGAGCACCTTGTCCGTATTGAACGTGAATGCGGGCGTGAAGTGGGGTCTACGCGTGTGATGGCGGCCATTGAGTCTGCAACTGGCGTGATTAACGCCGTGGCGATTGCCCGCAGCACGCCGCGCCTGATCGGTATCGCACTGGCTGCTTTTGACTATGTGATGGACATGCAGACGGAGCGCGGCGATGGCACCGAGCTGTTTTATGCCCGTTGTGCCGTACTGCATGCCGCACGGGCCGCCAGGATCGATGCCTTTGACGTGGTGTGGTCAGACGTTAACGACGAGGCTAGCTTTCTGCGTGAAGTGGAGCTGATCCGCAAAATGGGCTTTAACGGTAAATCGCTGATTAACCCTCGCCAGATTGACCTGCTACATAACGCTTATGCGCCAACCCAGCCTGAAGTCGATTACGCCCGGCGGGTGACAGAAGCGGCCAGAGAAGGCGAGCGCAACGGCCTGGGCGTCGTGTCGCTCAACGGCAAAATGGTTGATGCACCGATTATTGAGCATGCGCAAAGGTTGCTGGAACGCGCGGCTGCCTCAGGCTTACGTCGTTAAGGATTTCACATGAATCAGACAGAACGTCTCCACACTAACTTTCCCCATCTGCGAAGCTTAACAGCATTTAATACTGCCAGTAGCACTGCCCCGTGGCTCGCTGATGCTGAGGCGAAACGGTATCGCAAACTGTGTCACTCCGTAGAAGACGCCGTCATGCGCAGTGGCTTACAGAATGGGATGACGATCTCCTTTCATCACGCATTTCGTGAAGGCGATCGGGTGATTAATAACGTGATTGCACTACTGGCAAGAATGGGATTTAAAGATCTGACGCTGGCTTCCAGTTCGCTGATGAGCTGCAACGAAAACCTGATTGAGCATATTAAAAATGGCGTAATCAACCGAATCTACACCTCCGGCATGCGCGGCAAACTCGCTGATGCTATTTCACACGGACTGATGGACGAACCGGTGCAGATTCATTCTCACGGCGGCCGCGTAAAACTGTTGCAGGACGGAGAGCTTCAAATCGACGTGGCATTCTTAGGCGTACCCTGTAGCGATGCGTTTGGCAATGCTAACGGTATACACGGCAAATCCTGCTGTGGCTCACTGGGTTACGCCATGGTAGATGCCCATTTTGCCCGGAAAGTCGTGTTACTTACTGAAGAGATGGTGCCTTTTCCTAATACACCCGCCAGCCTGGTGCAGGATCAGGTGGATTACATTGTCCAGGTTGAAAGCGTGGGGGATCCGGCGAAGATTAGCGTGGGGGCAGCGCGGGTCACCAGCAATCCCCGTGAGTTGATGATTGCCCGCTATGCAGCAGAAGTGATTGAATTCTCAGGCTACTTCAACCCCGGCTTTTCGATGCAGACCGGCTCTGGCGCAGCCGCCACGGCCTGCACCCGCTTTATGGGCGACAAAATGGCGCGACACGACATAAAAGCGCGCTTTGCGCTGGGGGGCATTACCGGTAGCCTGGTGGACCTGCATAAGAGGGGGCTAATCGAAACGCTGCTGGATACGCAGTGCTTTGACAGCGAGGCGGCGGCTTCGCTGGCAACAAGTCAAAATCATATTGAGATTTCTACCAACGTTTATGCCAATCCCGGCAGCAAGGGCGCAAGCTGTGACCAGCTTGATGTGGTAATCCTCAGTGCGCTGGAGATTGATACAGATTTCAACGTGAACGTTATCACCGGCTCGGACGGGGTAATGCGCGGCGCATCCGGTGGACACTGTGATGTTGCCGCGGCAGCAAATCTGACCATTATCGTGGCGCCATTAGTACGAAGCCGCATACCGACCGTCGTGAAGCGGGTTACCACGCGCCTGACGCCAGGTGAAAGTATCGATGTGTTGGTTACCGATCACGGTATCGCAGTGAACCCGGCACGCCCGGAAATCCGTGAGCGGCTTGAAGCGGCAGGTTTAAACATTGTGACTATTGAAGCGTTATATGACCGGGCGATTTCTCTGGTTGGCGTGCCGACACCGATTGAGTATACCGACAGGATTGTGGGCGTCATTCGCTACCGTGACGGCAGCGTGATCGATACGGTACGACAGGTGAAGAAATAATGCGCATGTCGACAGAGACATCCCTGCCAGGAGCTATCAGCCTGGAGGCAATGCTGACGGCACGAGAGCACCGTGCGGCGCGTCAGGCTAACTGGCTCAGGCTCTACAGACAACCCATTATTTCCCTTACGCTGGTCACGCCCGGAGAGGTCAAAGACAATCAGCGCTATCGCAACACCATGGGGGAGGCGCTGCAAATGTGCGATCAACTGTTGCGAAACCACCACTGGAAAGTGCTTAACCGCACCGTTTTGTGGCTACCCACGGGCCCGGAGGCCTTATGGTGTGTGGCTCATCCAGCGACAGAAATCAAAGCCCATTGCGCTGAGCTGGAACATACTCACCCTCTTGGCAGACTGTGGGACCTGGACGTGATTTGCCCGGTCAACGGACACATCGGCCGCCTCTCGTTAGGGAGAAATATACGCCGCTGTCTGGTATGCGACCAACCGGCACATGCTTGTTCCCGTTCACGTCGGCATCCGGTTGATCAGGTCGTTGCTTGCGTGGAGAAGATAATTAATGACTGGTTTACTCGCGACTAAACCACGCGTTCCTGATGTAGCCGGTCTTGCAGAACAGGCCTTGTGGCTTGAACTGGCGCTGACGCCTAAACCGGGGCTGGTAGATAAGCTCAATAACGGTTCGCATCGTGATATGAACCACGCGATGTTTGCCCGAAGTATTAATGCCATCACGCCCTGGTTCTCACGGTTTACCGAATTGGGATTTGAGCATGCGGATAAACCTGCAGAGCAGCAGCTTCGGTTGATTCGCCCCATGGGGATCGCCTGTGAACAGGCGATGTATGCAGCAACCGGTGGAGTCAATACGCATAAAGGCGGGATATTCGCCCTGGGTTTACTCTGCTTTGCCGCCGGGCGCCTGTCGTATCCCGATGCCCGGATGCTCTGCCGCGAAGTCAGTCGCCTGTGCCGGGGCCTGGTGGATCGTGAACTCGCTAGCTGTACAGGCCTGGCGACGGCAGGCGAGCGGCAGTATCAGCAATTCGGGTTAACCGGCGCACGCGGCGAGGCAGAAAGCGGATTTGCCACCGTGCGCAAGGTGCTGCCGCTCTGGCAGGGAGGAACGCTTCATGAGCTGTTGTTACATCTGTTAGCCGTTAATCAGGACAGTAACCTAGTATCACGTGGCGGTATGGCCGGGCTGCACT
This sequence comes from Pantoea sp. AN62, assembly GCF_050432985.1. NCBI lineage: Bacteria > Pseudomonadati > Pseudomonadota > Gammaproteobacteria > Enterobacterales > Erwiniaceae > Pantoea > Pantoea sp. AN62. Next base: position 132,336 of record NZ_JBNPYB010000006.1, read on the forward strand.
TTGTGCAAGGATATGCGCGTCAGCTACTGGCTCAAGGCTGGGATCGTGAGGCGCTCTCAGAAATGGACAGGGCTCTGATTGCGCGCAATTTAAGTCCGGGAGGAAGTGCGGATTTACTGTCGGTGAGCTGGGTTTTGGCAGGCTGTGGTTGATCCCATCGACATCTTCTCGTGGCTGAGCCTTTAGCGCTGTAGCTACCTCTCTGCAGCATCACAGTCGTACCGAAACAGCGTTGCGATGAGCAGCCAGCACCGCCGTCCTTAACGTCAGGGACGGCCGTGCCTCAGTTTTTATCAATCTACATAGCAACAACGCTGAAAACGGATGGGCCTCCAGACTCCAGTGCCCGGTACAGACCGGTTAAACACAACATCCAGAGTGGCCACGCCGTTACGATAACAACGTAAAGGCGATCATCCCCACCACCGCGCCAACGGTGCCGAGAATGGTTTCCATCAGAGTCCAGGTTTTCAGGGTCTCTGCTTCGCTGGCCCCGGTGAAGCGACCAAACAGCCAGAAACCGGCATCATTGACGTGACTGATGATAATCGACCCGCCGCCGATACAAATCGACAGTGCCGCCAGCTGAGCGCCGCTGTAGTGCAGCGGTTCAATCACCGGCATAATCAAGCCGACCGTGGTCAGACAGGCGACCGTCGCCGATCCCTGAATCACCCGCACTGCGCCCGACAGGATAAAGCAGGCCAGTGCAATCGGCAGTCCCGCACCGGTCAGCGCATTACCCAGCACCGGGCCGACGCCGGAATCTACCAGCACCTGCTTAAACACCCCGCCCGCACCGATCACCAGCAGAATAATACCCGCCGGTTGCAGCGCACTGCCGCACACCTGCATCACCCGCTCTTTGTCCATGCCCTGACGGTAGGCCAGACCATAAATCGCCACCAGCAACGCCAGCAGAATGGCGGTAAACGGGTGACCGATGAACTCCAGCCACTCATATAAAGGGGTGCCTTCGGTGGTGAAGCGCGCGCCGATAGTTTTCAGGCCGACCAGCACCAGCGGGAACAGAATCAATGACAGGCTGAAGCCAAACGACGGCAGCTTACTCTCATCGACATCCGGCTGATGATCTTCCGGCGGTGCGCTGAAGGAGACATGATTCCCGATGAAATTGCCGAACAGCGGACCGGCAATCAGCATGCCGGGGATCGCCGCGCACAGGCCAAGCAGGATCATCCAGCCAAAGTCAGCGTGCATCTGCGAGGCCAGCAGCATCGGCGCCGGGCCAGGCAACAGGAAGGCGGCAGCGGCGGCGACCCCGGCAAACAGCGGGATGACCAGCTTGACCAGATTGCCACCGGTACGCCGCGCCACGGCAAAAGCGATACTGATTAGCAGCACCACCGCCACTTCAAAAAACAGCGGCAGCGCGCAGATCAGGCCGGCAATGCCCATCGCATAGTGGGCACGACTCTGACCAAAGGTTTTCAGCATCCGGATAGCGATCTGATCGACGGCACCGGTTTCGTGCAGGATTTTGCCGAACATCGCGCCCAGCGCCACCACAATGGCGAGGAAGCCGAGCGTACCGCCCATCCCCTTCTGCATGGTTTCGGCGATCTGATTCAGCGGCATGCCGGAGAACAAACCGGCACCAATCGACACTAACATCAGGGCGACAAAGGCGTGCATGCGCGCTTTCATCACCAGAAAAAGCAGCAGCAGGACAGAGCCTGCTGCGGTCAAAACAAGTGTTGCGGTATTCATCTCTAACCCTGGCTGATTGCGTCCCTGATAGTCGCAACCGTAGCCGCCACAACCTCGTCGAGTGAATGATCGATATCCACCACCAGTACATCTGACTCATCGCTGCCGGGCTCTTCCAGCGTCGCAAACTGAGTGACCAGCATTTGCGGCTTGAAGAAGTGACCTTTACGCGCTTTGAGACGGGCTTCGATGGTGTCGAAGTCGCCTTTCAGATAGACGAAACGCAGGTTGTCATTACCCTGACGCAGAATATCGCGATAACTTTTTTTCAGCGCCGAGCAGACAATCACTGAAATCGCCTGGGTACGTTGCATCGCAAAAGCGGCATCGTTCAGCGCCTGTAACCATGGCTGACGATCGTTATCATCCAGCGGATGACCGTCGGCCATTTTCAGGATGTTGGCACGCGGGTGGAGAAAATCACCGTCGAGAAAGGCGGTATTCAGTTGATGCGAAACCTGGTTGGCGACGGCAGACTTACCGCTGCCTGAAACGCCCATCAGGATAAAAACGTGATGCGACGGGGATTGCGTTGTCATTTTTCTGCTCCGGCAGGGATGAATTTGCCAATGTTACCGATAACAATGTCGTTTCTCATTGTCTTGACCGCTTAACAGCCTGGCAACCTTTTTACCGGGAAAAGCACGAAAGTGTGAGCTGACTCATAAAATCGCCAGAATCAGATGCTGCCACCTTCACTGATTTCAAAACCGACATCGAGCGGTTGATTCACGCTGCTGTCACCGGCGATACGCGCCAGCAGCAGCGCCGCCGCTTCACGTCCCATCTGGTCGCGCGGCGTCAGTACCGTTGCCAGTTGCGGCGTCACCACCTGACTGATGTCGTGACCGTGAAAACCAGCAATCGCCATCTGGCTCGGCACCTGCAACCCTTGCCGCTGGCATTCAAACATCGCGCCGACCGCCAGGTCATCGTTGGTACAGAACAGACTGTCGGTTTCAGGATAGAGTCGTTGCGCTTCTCGCAGCAGATCACAACCGGCGCTGAACGACGAGGCATCTTCCATCATCACGCTGCGCGGCGTCAGCCCCGCTTCGCGCATCGCCGCTTCATAACCGCGCTGCTTTTGCAGCGTACGTTCATCAAGCCGCGCACCAAGGTAAACCGTATAACGATGGCCTTTACGCAGAATAGCCTGGGTCATCTGACGTGCCGCTTCCACATTGTCGAAGCCTACCGCCATATCCAGGCAGGGCGTCACGCTGTCCATCACCTCAATCACCGGAATGCCGGCCACTTCCAGCATCCGCAGCGTGCCGGGAGTGTGAGTGCGTTCGGTCAGGATCACCCCATCAATGTTCCAGCCGAGCAGCGAGCGCAGCTGTAACTCTTCTTTTTGGGGGTTATAGCCGAAGTGAGCCACCAGCGTCTGGTAGCCCGCCTCATCGGTGACGGCTTCGATGCCGCGCAGAACGTCGGCGAAAACCTGGTTGGTGAGCGACGGCAGCAGCACGCCAATGGCGCGGCTGGTCGCATTAGAAAGCATGTCGGGCGCGCGATTAGGGATATAACCCAGCTCATCCAGCGCCACGGCAATCTTATCGCGCAGGGCAATGGAGACCTGCTCAGGATTGCGCAGGTAACGGCTGACGGTCATTTTAGTAATGCCGACGCGATCGGCAACGTCCTGTAATACCGGTCTTTTCTTCTTCATCGTAGCGCCTGGGATCGCCCTCATAGCTTAAGTACGATGAGTCTATCACTTTTCTGTCACCAAATTGCCAACCGGGCGCGACGTTGCGCGCCCGTATCCGAATCAGACCGGTGGCAGATCAAACAGCAGTACTTCGGCGGCGCTGCTGGCCTCAATGGTCAGTGCGCTTTCATCCCAGATCGCCAGCGCATCGCTGGTGGTGACCGCCTGACCGTTAACGGTGACATCACCTTTAACCACCTGAATCCAGATGCGACGACCGGCATCAATTGCGACGTTGTCCTGCTCACCCGCCGCCAGCACCCAGCGCGATAAGGTCATATCCTGATAAACCTTCAGCGAGCCATCACGCGCATCCGGACTCAGCACCAGCTGTCGTCCCTGCACATCCGGGAAGCGACGCTGATCGTAGCGTGGCTCAATGCCGGTACGCTCAGGAATGATCCAGATCTGGTAAAGATGCAGCGGCTCGCTGGCACTGGCGTTGTACTCCGAGTGACGCACACCGGTGCCGGCGCTCATGATCTGGAATTCTCCGGCCGGGATCTGCTCTTTGTTGCCCATGCTGTCCTGATGCTCAACGGTTCCGGAGAGCACGTAGGTCAGAATTTCCATATCTTTATGCGGATGGGTACCAAAACCCTGGCCGCCTTCCACCACATCTTCATTGATCACCCGCAGCGCGGAGTAACCCATAAAGTTAGCGTCGTGATAGCTGGCGAAGGAAAAGGTGTGCCAGCTATCGAGCCAGCCGTGGTTAGCGTGACCGCGTTCTTCAGCTTTACGTACATAAATCATGTTCAAATCTCCTCAATGTTTTTTATAGTCTCTCCCTGAGGCGCTTTGATTGATAGCTGAAAAACTTCACGCCTCTGTTCAAAATCATTGAACAAAAGCGGGCTTATCACTGAAACAGATCGAACGAACCGGATGTGATGAAGGGATGAAGGGGACACCTGACATACAGGTTAATCGGATAAATCTGCCGGATAATAGCCGCGGGATAGTCAGCGGTTAATTTATTTTGCCGCGTCACCGGCTCAGGCATATTTATGCTCAGGTGAAAGCACGCACAACCTTATTAAGGCATTAAAAATGATACCTTAAAAATAACGCTAAATAAGGGATGATTTTTGATACCTTAAAAGTTTATTTATAAAATGAATAATGTGATCGCCGTAAATAACCTGTCCTCATAAACCCTACTAAAATAGTCAGCAAATAAAAAGCCTGTTGCTTTAAATACCCTCCGATTCATTTTATTTCTGATTATTATTAGGAACCCAATTATGGATGCCGTTCAAAATACGCTGATATCAGATGAAACTCCACGCTGGAGAAAAAGCGATACCGTCTGGATGCTGGGACTGTATGGCACTGCAATTGGTGCTGGCGTTTTGTTTTTGCCGATCAATGCCGGTACCGGTGGTTTACTGCCGTTAATCATTATGGCACTGCTGGCTTTCCCGATGACGTTCTTTGCCCATCGTGGGCTCACCCGTTTTGTTCTTTCCGGCAAGAATCCGGGAGAAAACATTACTGAAGTGGTGGAGGAACATTTTGGTATCGGCGCGGGAAAACTCATCACCCTGCTCTACTTTTTTGCTATTTACCCTATTCTGCTGGTGTATAGCGTCGCAATTACCAACACCGTCGACAGCTTTCTCACCCACCAGCTTCACCTGATATCGCCGCCGCGTGCGGTACTGGCTTTCATTCTGATTGTCGGCATGATGGCCATCGTGCGCTTCGGCGAAAAGGCTATCGTGAAGGCGATGAGTATTCTGGTGTTCCCGTTCGTGGCCGCACTGATGCTGCTCGCGCTGTATCTGATCCCGCAATGGAACGGAGCCATTCTGGATACGCTCTCGATGAGTGGTTCTGAAACCACCGGCGGCGGATTATGGCTCACGCTGTGGCTGGCCATTCCCGTGATGGTGTTCTCCTTCAATCACTCCCCGATTATTTCATCGTTTGCGGTAGCCAAGCGTCAGGAGTACGGCGATCAGGCGGCATCAAAATGTTCACGCATTTTGGCCTGTGCCCATATCATGATGGTCCTCACCGTAATGTTCTTCGTCTTCAGCTGCGTTCTGAGTCTCTCCCCGGAAAACCTGGCAGAGGCGAAGGCGCAGAATATTTCCATCCTTTCCTACCTTGCTAACCATTTTAACGCCCCGTTAATTGCCTGGATGGCCCCGATTATCGCCATTATCGCCATAACCAAATCTTTTCTCGGCCACTATCTGGGCGCGCGTGAAGGTTTCAACGGCATGGTGATTAAATCGCTTCGCAGCAAAGGCAAGTCGATAGAAATTAATAAACTGAACCGGATCACCGCCTTCTTTATGCTGGCTACCACCTGGATTGTTGCCACCCTCAACCCCAGCATTCTTGGCATGATTGAAACCCTGGGCGGGCCGGTTATCGCCATGATCCTGTTCCTGATGCCGATGTACGCCATTAATAAAGTCCCGGCTATGCGCAAATATAGCGGTCATCTGAGTAATCTCTTTGTCGTCATCATTGGCCTGATTGCTATCTCCGCCATCGCTTTCTCTTTAGTTAGCTAATGCCGTCGCTTGCCGTACCGGTCAGCGCCTCTTTCATATTGCAATCCGCATGGGTGAATCATGATTAGCGTTTTCGATATTTTTAAAATCAGCATCGGGCCATCCAGTTCGCATACGGTCGGACCGATGAAAGCGGGTAAACATTTCGTTGATACGCTAAAAGAAAAGGGCCAGCTGGATCGCGTGAGCCGGCTGGTGGTGGATATTTATGGCTCTCTTTCCCTGACGGGAAAAGGTCATCATACCGATATTGCGATTATTCTCGGCCTGAGTGGCTATCTGCCTGACACCGTGGATATCGATCAGATCCCAGCGATCATTCGCGACGTGAATACGCTGCAACAGTTGCGTATCGAAGAAGGGCGGCGGGAGATTACCTTCCCGGTGGCAGAGTGCATGCGCTTTCACAGCGAGTTCCTGCCGTTACATGAAAACGGCATGAGCATAACCGCCTTTTGTGACGGAAAAATCGTTCACGCCCAGACCTATTATTCTGTCGGAGGCGGCTTTATTGTCACCGAAGACGATTTTGGTAAAAACCTGGATAGCGAAGTCGATATTCCCTTCCCCTTCTACTCCGCCCGTAACCTGCTGGCGCATTGCCATAATAACAACCTGTCGGTGTCGGCCGTCATGATGAAGAACGAGATAGCACGCTATGGCCGCCGTGAAGTCGAAGACAACATGGCACAACTGTGGCAAACCATGCGTAATGCGATTACCCGTGGCATCAGTACTGAAGGCGTATTACCCGGTCCGCTGAAGGTGCCGCGTCGGGCCTCTTCTCTGCATCGCATTCTGGCACCACAGAGCCAGTCTATTAATCCCCTGAGTGCCATGGACTGGGTGAATATGTTCGCTATGGCGGTGAGTGAAGAAAATGCCGCCGGAGGACGGGTGGTCACCGCCCCCACCAATGGCGCATGCGGCATTATCCCGGCGGTACTGGCTTATTATGATCGATTCATCAAGCCGGTAACGCCTGAACTCTATATGCGTTATTTCCTGACGGCAGGCGCAATTGGCATTCTTTATAAGATGAATGCGTCAATTTCCGGCGCTGAAGTCGGCTGTCAGGGAGAAGTCGGCGTGGCCTGTTCGATGGCGGCGGCGGGCCTGGCCGAACTGCTGGGGGCCGATGCGGAGAAAGTCTGCATCGCGGCTGAAATTGGCATGGAGCATAATCTTGGTCTGACCTGCGATCCCGTTGCGGGACAGGTGCAGGTGCCCTGTATAGAGCGGAATGCGATTGCTGCCGTCAAAGCCATTAACTCAACCAGTATGGCGATGTACCGCACCAGCGATCCCAAAGTGTCACTGGATAAGATCATTGAAACCATGTATGAAACCGGCAAAGACATGAATGCCAAATACCGTGAAACAGCCCGCGGCGGTCTGGCGATCAAAGTTGCGATATGTGAATCGTAACGGCCTGAAAACCGCTGGCGGCGAGGCTGGCGGTTTTTTCATTAACCCGAACCTGACAGAGGTTATGCTGTGAGTCGGGTTATTTTGATTCGCTTTCCGTGGCCAGATCGGACCAGACCATGCTGCGCACTTCAGAAGAGGTGTACCACTCATTTATGGTTGCGCTGGCAGGACGCTCAGCAACAGCTTCAGTGGTATCCACCGCCGGCGACTGGCTGCTCTGTTTTTTCCGGATACGAATACGGGCAGGTGGCGCAGCGGTAAACTGCGCGTTAAAGGTTCGCATGTGTGAATCGGACAAAATTGACTCCAGCTGATGCAATCGTCCAAGACCACGCAATATCCCAATTAAGGTGCTCAGGGTGACTGATTCACCCAACTCTGCCCGTTTAATGGTGGCCGTGCCGACGCGTGCGCGTTCAGCAAGCTCAATCTGCGAGAGCCCAAGCTGCATACGGGTTTCTTTAATTCTGCAGCACAATTCAGAAATAATGGCGCCATCGGACAGCGTATTAAAACGCATATCAATACCTCATTACTGGATATACAGAATAAATTATTGAGTAAACCAGCCGCTAAATAAAGCAGATAATTTTGAAATAACAGCATTAGCATCAAGGTAAGTTATTTATTAACCAGCCGACGGCAACGGGTAGGGAAAAATGTGATGTTAATCGCTATTCATAAACCCATCGCACGGGCTTTATTTTCCCGCGTCATCAATACCGTTTCGTGTCGGTATTTCAGGACGCAGTAAAAAACCGCCACACAGGTTTTTTATTAACAACTGACACCACCCAATATAACCTTCTGGCTTTATTTTTGATTGAATGATGGCTGTAGCTGAAGAGGTGGCGAAGAGGAAGACGGTTACGCTGGCGGCCAGACAGCATATTAACCGCAGGGTCATCCTGCTGGATACGATGATCAGAGTGCCTGCTGCTTATCCCTGCCGATCGGTGAGTGTCAGCCAAAAAAAAAGCCAGCACCCGGGCTGGCTAAAGTAATACTGGAAGCAATGTGAGCAATGTCGTGCTTTCTCAGGCTGTCGGGCGACTGCCCGAGAATGCATCGCAATAATAATCATTATCATTCGCGTCTGTAAAGCGATTTTGCCGATTTTTTGTTGATTATTGGAGTGAATCCCTTGATGTTAAAAGGGATTTATCCATTTAATTCGCAGGGGGAGGCACCATGAGTGAGATAACCATTCGCCACGTTATGCCGGAAGATGCGGCTGCACTGCACAGGATTTATAGTCAGCCCGATACCCAGGCGAATACGCTACATCTGCCCCACTCGTCGTTACAGATGTGGCAAACCCGGCTCAGCACTCCCCAGCCAGGCGTACGTCTATTGGTCGCCTGTATGGATGACGAGGTGGTCGGGCAATGCGCCCTGGAAGTGCCCGAGCGCGCCCGACGGCGTCACTCCGCCACGCTGGGCATGGGGGTCGACGAACGTTACCGCCAGCGCGGTGTGGGCCGTGCCCTGATGCAGGAGATGGTCAGCTTGTGCGACAACTGGCTGCAGGTATCGCGGATGGAACTGACGGTGTTTGTTGATAATGCGCCGGCCATCGCCCTTTATCGTCGTTTCGGTTTTGAGATCGAGGGAACGGCTAAGGGCTTCGCAATGCGGCACGGTGAACTGATCGACGCGTATTATATGGCGCGGCTGAAATCCTGACGCCTCAGAATAAAAAAGGGCACCCTGAGGTATGATGCTCGTCAGTTAAGGTTAAATTTGTAAAGGCTGTCACGGTCAAACGTGGCAGCTTTTTTACTGGGCGAGCGTGCCGGAATGCGGGCCTGAGCACCACTCTCATGCCCTTTCAACAGCACACACTGAAGCTTCAGAGCAGGCGGGTGCCGATCAAGGGCAGGCAATCCGCAGCGCTGAACAGAATGAGTCTGCCAGGAGAGCCCGCAGGACGCGGGCGAAAGGCGGGGCAGCACAGGATGAGCCATCCCCGGCGGTCCGTCAGGCAGACGAATGAAGTGAAGGAACCGCACAGCGGCGCGAGGACCGCCAGCCCCTGAGCGGCACCAGACTGGATTATCACCTGCTGCTTAACTGACGAGCATTACACCTTGCGCCTTAATAACCGGCACTGAGATCGTCAATGCTGCGCGGATCGGACGCGCCATACAACATCCCATCCGGCCCGATCATAATGCTCTGCGTACTGCCCATCGCTGGCAGCACTTTCACATGCTGACCTTTGGTTTCCAGCAGACGCAGGGTATCGGGGCTGAAGCCTTTCTCAACGCGCAGCTGATCGGGCAGCCACTGATGGTGGAAACGCGGTGCATTGGTGGCTTCGGCGACGTTCATCCCGAAATCGATGCTGTTCACCACCATCTGCAAGACCGTGGTGATAATACGGCTGCCGCCCGGACTGCCGGTGACCAGCCAGGTTTTGCCGCCTTTCGCCACAATGGTCGGTGACATGGAAGAGAGCGGACGTTTCGCCGGCTGCACCGCATTGGCCTCACCGCCGACCAGCCCATAGACGTTTGGCGTTCCCGGTTTGGCTGAGAAATCGTCCATCTCGTTATTCATCAGAATGCCGCTGTTGCCCGCCACAATACCGCTGCCGAAATAAGTATTCAGAGTGTAAGTGACCGCCACCGCATTGCCCTGTTTATCCACCACCGAGAAATGGGTGGTCTGGTTACTTTCGTAGGGTTCGAGCTTGCCGGGTTTGATCTCGCTGGAAGGACGCGCTTTGGCGACATCAATCTGCTGCGCCAGGGTTCTGGCATAGGCTTTGCTGGTTAACGCCTGCCACGGCACCTTAACGAAATCGGGATCGCCAAGGTATTCAGAGCGGTCCGCATAGGCATATTTCTCCGCTTCGGCCATTACCTGCATCGCGTCAGCACTGCCAAAGCCCATCTTCGCCAGATCGAAGTTTTCGAGGATATTGAGGATCTGCACGATGTGGATGCCACCGGACGACGGCGGTGGCATTGAGAAGACCTCATAACCACGGTAGGTGCCGCTGATCGGCTTACGTTCAACCGCGCGGTAGGCCGCCAGATCGGCTTTATTGATCAGGCCGCCGTGCTGCGCCATCTCGCCCGCAATCTCATCGGCGATAGCGCCTTTATAAAAGGCATCCGGTCCCTGACGGGCAATTAATTGCAGGCTGTGGGCGAGGTTTTTCTGCACCAGCCGGTCGCCCTTCTGCCATGGCGTGCCGTCCGCTTTGTAGAAGATCGCTTTACTGTTGGGATGGTTAATCAGCACTTCTTTGCCGTAGGTTTTCAGGTCATCCGCCAGCGCATCATTGACCACGATGCCGTCGCGCGCCAGTTTGATCGCCGGAGCCAGCAGCGTACTCAGCGGCAGCGTGCCATATTTATGGGCTGCCAGCGCCAGCCCCGCCACCGTACCGGGTGTGCCGGAGGCCAGATGCGAGGTGAGCGACAGCTTACTGTCGGCATTTCCCTGCTTGTCGAGGAACATGTCACGCGAGGCGTGGCCCGGTGCCATTTCACGGAAATCGATGGCGCTGGTGCGACCGGACGCCGTGCGCAGCAGCATAAAGCCGCCGCCGCCGAGGTTACCGGCCTGTGGATGGGTGACGGCCAGCGCAAAGCCCACCGCAACTGCGGCATCAACGGCGTTGCCGCCCTGACGCAGAATCTCGACTCCGACCTGGGTTGCCATCGCATCGACCGAGGCCACCATGCCGTGCTGTGCTTTTACCGGGTGGAAGGTGTCGCTGTCGACGCCGTAGGAAACCGGCGGTGCCTGAGTCGGGGCCGCATTCGCCCCCGCGACCACGGTAAAGCTCATCACCAACGACCAGCCGAGCTGGCGCACTGTTGCCTGCATTTTCATCCCGCCACCATCCTTATTTGTTATTTACATTTTTTTATCATTTCCGCAAGTGGCTACAAATACAGCAAATTAGTCAGGGTTAAGTCAAATCAGGAATACATCTGAAGGTAAGGTCTGTGATATCGCGTAAACTTATGCATGCGACCCTGGACGCCGGACGATGGCGTTCAGCATCCAGCACCTGTCGCTTTCAGGAAGGAGGAATGATGAAGAAGTGGATTATTGCTTTGGCGGCTCTGCTGCCCTTCGCCACGCTGGCGAATACGCTGAACAGTACCAACGATCCTAACCGGCCCGGCTATAACCCGAGCCAGCAACGGATGCAGAGCCAGATGCAGGCGCAACAGCAACAACAGCAGTTGAAGCTGCGTCAGGACCAGCAGCGTCAGACGCAGGATATGCAGCGTAAGATGCAGGAGCAACGCAACAGCGCCCAGCAACGCGTGATCACCACCCAGCCGGGCCAGCAGAACCAGAATCAGAACTAGCTAAAATCGGGGCCGATGATGTCGATGCAGTCAGTACAGATGGCATCAACGCCCCATTTCAGCAGTTCCCGCGCCCGCTCCGGGCTGTTAACGGTATAAGCCAGAATTTTAAGGCCCGCCGCTTTCAGCTCCGCCACCCGCGCTTCGGTCAGCACTTTGTGATTGAGATGGATCGAAACGCAGGCCAGCGCCGAGGTCTTGTCGCGCCACTGGTCATCCCAGCTGTGCGACAGTAAACCTCGCGGCAGTTGCGGTTCAGCCTGCATCGCCGCGTCCAGCGCGACGTACGAGAAGGATGAGAGCAACGGCGGCGTTTGCCCCTGCCACAGGCGGGCTGCTGCCTGCGCCACTGCCCGCCCGGTTTCCGCCTCGCTGCCGGTGGTCGGTTTTATTTCGATATTCGCCATCATCTGATGCTGACGGCAGCGATCGGCGACCTGATCCAGCCGTGCCAGCTTCTCGCCGTTAAACGCTTTGCTGAACCAGCTGCCGGCATCGAGTTGCGACAGTTTCTCCCACGGCAGCTGCCCCGCAACACCCCAGCCATTACTGGTGCGGTCCAGCGTGTCGTCGTGCAGCAGAAAGATCTGCGCGTCGCCTGATAATTTGGCATCAAATTCAATCATCTGATGGCCATATTTCGCCCCGACGTCAATTGCCGCCAGGGTGTTTTCCGGTGCCAGTTTGCCGCCGCCGCGATGCGCGACGATGTGCGGATAGGGCCAGTGTTGTGTGCTCATTCCAGACGCTTTCCATGGGTTGAATCGAAGAAGTGTAACGCATCTGCGGGCAGATGCAGCCACAGCGTGCTGCCGGGCTGTGGCCGCTCGCTGTGAGCTAAGCGTACCACCAGCGGCGTATCACCGATGCGGCCATGGGCAAGATTGTCAGCCCCCAGCATTTCCAGCGTATCAACCCGCAGCGGTATCCCACCCTGTTCACGGCTGCTGAGCTGGATATGTTCCGGCCGGATACCCAGCACCACCGGACGGTTGGCCCACTTCGCTTTGCTCTCGCTTAGCGGCAGGGCATGCGACGCGTCCAGATTAAAGCGGCTGCCATCACTGTTGAATGCGCCTTTCAGCAGGTTCATTGCCGGTGCGCCGATAAACGAGGCGACGAACTGACTGGCGGGACGCTCGTAAACCTCAACCGGCGTACCCAGCTGCTCGACCACGCCTTTGTTCATTACCATTACCCGCTGCGCCAGCGTCATCGCTTCAACCTGATCGTGGGTGACATACAGGCTGGTGGTCTGCAAACGCCGATGCAGCTGTTGCAGCTCCAGACGCATCTGCACCCGCAGGCGCGCATCAAGGTTGGAGAGCGGCTCATCGAACAGAAAGACCGCCGGTTCACGCACAATCGCGCGGCCCATGGCAACGCGCTGACGCTGCCCGCCAGAGAGCTCACGCGGCCGGCGGGTCAGCAGATGATCCAGCTCAAGGCTGCGCGCGGCGTCCAGCACCCGTAGCCGAATCTGCTCTTTGCCCATGCCGCGGATCTTCAGGCCATAGGCCATGTTCTCTTCCACTGACATATGGGGATAGAGCGCATAGTTCTGGAACACCATCGCAATGCCGCGATCTTTTGGCTCTTCCTGCGTGACGCGTTTGTTGTCGATGTAGATGTCGCCGGAGCTGACGCGCTCGAGGCCCGCCACCATCCGCAGCAGCGTCGATTTACCGCAGCCGGAGGGGCCAACCATCACCATAAATTCGCCATCATTTACCGTGACGTTCAGCGGCTGAATGATCTGATTTTTACCATCGTAGGACTTGGTCACTGCCTGAAGGGTTACGCCTGCCATCTTATTTCTCACTCTCAACCAGGCCGCGCACAAAGGCACGCTGCATGACTAACACCACCACCACCGGTGGGATCAGGGTTAATAACATCGCCGCCATCACTTCGTTCCACTGGGTCGGTGAACCGCTGGTGGAGATCATGCTTTTAATCCCCGCCACCGCCGTGCCGAGGCTGGGGTCATTGATGATCAGCAGCGGCCAGAGATACTGATTCCAGCCGTAGATAAAGGTGATAACGAACAGCGCCGCCAGATTGGTTTTCGACAGTGGCAGCACGATATCGCGGAAGAAACGCATCGCGCTGGCACCATCAATCCGGGCGGCTTCCACCAGTTCATCCGGCAGTGACATAAAAAACTGGCGGAACAAAAAGGTGGCGGTCGCCGATGCCATCAGCGGCAGGGTCAGGCCGCTATAACTGTCGAGCAGATTCAGATCGGCGATCACCTGCACCGTCGGGAAAATACGCACCTCGACCGGCAGCATCAGGGTGATGAAAATCAGCCAGAAGAACAGCGTCCGCAGCGGAAAGCGGAACCAGACCAGCGCAAATGCCGAGAGCATCGAGACGGTGATTTTGCCGACGGTGATCCCGAGCGCCATGATGGTGCTGTTCAGCAGCATCAGGCCGAATGCCGGGCCGTTACCGTTCACACCGTGGGTCCAGATGCGCGAGACGTTTTCCCACAGGTGAGTGCCGGGTACCAGCGTCATCGGCACCTGATAGACCGCATCGTTATCCAGCGTGGCCGCCACGAAGGCGACGTAGAGCGGGAACAGAATGGTCAGCACGCCCAGTATCAGCACGATGTGGCTGAAGATATCCAGCCCGCGTCGATTCTCAATCATTGGTATTGCACCTTACGTTCAACGAAGCGGAACTGAATCACCGTCAGACCGATCACCAACACCATCAGCACCACCGACTGAGCAGCGGATGAGGAGAGATCCAGGCCGGTGAAGCCTTCGCGATAGATTTTGTAGATCAGCGTGGTGGTGGCCTGCACCGGTCCGCCGCCGGTGGCGGCATCGATCACCGGGAAGGTATCGAAGAAGGCATAAATCAGGTTCACCACCAGCAGGAAGAAGCTGACCGGCGTAATCAGCGGTAATGAGAGATTAAAGAAACGGCGCACCGGTCCGGCACCGTCAATCGCGGCGGCTTCAACCAGCGATTTGGGGATCGACTGCAGCGCGGCGAAGAAAAACAGGAAGTTGTAGCTCATCTGCTGCCAGATCGACGCCAGCACAATCAGGAACATCGCCTGGCCGCTGTTTTGCGCGTAGTTCCAGTTGTAGCCGATGTGGTTCAGCAGGTAGCTGAACAGGCCAAGGCCGGGATTGAACAGAAACATCCACAACACCGCTGCCACGACCGGCGCGACGGCATACGGCAGCAGCAGCAGCGTCTGGTAAAGCTTGCGCAGCCGCACCACGTAATCCACCAGCGCCGCCAGTAGCAGCGATAACACCATGCCGCACACCGTGACCAGACCGCTGAATTTGATGGTGGTCCAGAATGAATCCAGATAGTAAGGATCGGCAAACAGCCGTTTAAAGTTATCCAGCCCGACGAAGGTGCTGGAGAGACCAAAAGGATCGAGGCTTTGCAGCGAATACCACAAGGCTTCGCCAGCCGGCCAGAGAAAGAAGATGGCGGTGATCACCAGTTGCGGCAGCACCAAAAGATAGGGCAACAGGCTGGTGCGAAATACCGGACGAGATGAAGACATGGCGCACTCTGATTCAGAAAGAGAAAGGGCCAGCCGGTGCTGGCCCGATACAGCGGATTACTTCACCTGCTGCTGGAAACGACGCAGCAGTTCATTGCCGCGTTTCACCGCATTATCCAGTGCGCCCTGCGGCGACTGTTTGCCGGTCCAGACGCTTTCCAGCTCTTCATCCACCACGGTACGAATCTGTGGCATGTTGCCGAGACGCATCCCTTTGGTAAACGGTAACGGCGGCTTGTTCAGCATCTGACGGGTCGCGATATCAGCACCCGGATTTTTATCGTAGAAGCCCTGCTGTTTGCTCAGCTCATAGGCAGCCGTGGTGATTGGCAGATAGCCAGTTTTCTGATGCCATTCAGCGGCGATTTCCGGCTGGGCAAGGAACTGCATAAACTCAGCCACGCCTTTGTAGGTGGCCGCGTCTTTGCCCTTCATCACCCACAGGCTGGCCCCGCCGATGATGGCGTTTTGTGGTGCCTCAGGAACCCTGTCGTCATACGGCATCATGCCGACGCCGAAGTTAAATTTGGCGTAATGACGAATATCCGCCAGCGAGCCGGATGAGGCGGTGGTGATACCGCAATCGCCGTTATAGAACTTGGCGGTGGATTCATCTTTGCGGCCAAAGTAGGTGAAGTCGCCCTTTTTATTCATCTCTTCCAGCATCTGGATATGACGAACCTGCACCGGCTTATTGAACTCCAGGACCGCATCGCGTCCGTCAAAACCGTTGTTTTTAGTCGCTACCGGCAGGGCATGCCAGGCACTGAAGTTTTCGATCTGAATCCAGCCCTGCCAGCCGCTGGCGTAACCACAGCTCATGCCCGATTTACGCAGCGCCGCCGCATCTTTCGCCAGTTCCTGCCAGGTTTTGGGGGGCTGGTCCGGGTTAAGACCCGCTTTTTTGAACGCGTCTTTGTTGTAGTAGAGCACCGGCGTCGAGCTGTTGAACGGCTGAGAGATCAGCTGACCGTTGCTGTCGCTGTAGTAGCCCGCCACCGTCGGCACAAACTGTTTTTCATCAAACGGAATACCGGCATCTTTAAACACCTGATGCACCGGCACAATCGCCTGCGACGCCATCATGGTGGCAGTACCGACTTCATACACCTGCAACACGGCGGGTGCTTTGCCGGTGCGCACTGCCGCGATACCTGCCGCCAGGCTCTGCTCGTAGTTACCTTTGTAGGTCGGAACAATTTTGTAATCGGGATGGGCCTGGTTAAAGCGTTGCGCCAGCGAGTCAACTTCTTTGCCTAACTCGCCTTCCATAGAGTGCCAGAACGGGATCTCAGTGGCGGCCAGCGCCTGGCCACTGAGCGTCAGGCCAAGCAGCACGCCGATCAGGCTACGACGATAGGTAACGACGGACATAGAATTTTCCTGTGCAGGTAAATACGCGTGAAATCACGCATTTGTGGTTCGCGAAGTAACATGACACGGGAAAATGACGAATTAATAACGGGCGGATGACAGCCAGATGACAGGCTTAAGCGTGAAAAAGGCGGAGCGGCTACCGGCCGGGCTGAGATTTTTGACAACGTCTGGCCTGGTTGCTGTAAGGCTGAGCCCTGCACAGAGAACACGGTCAGATCGGAAAGACGCTAAAGCCAATCCATGACATGCCCGGCCCGCGCGATTACGCACCCATTTTGATGGCCGTGGGCGGCACATCACGCACCCATGTCGAAGGCCGTCGGCGGCGCAGCGGGCATTTATATCGAAGGCCGTCGGCGGCGCAGCGAGCATTTATATCGAAGGACGTCGGCGGCGCAGCGAGCATTTATATCGAAGGCCGTCGGCGGCGCAGCGAGCATTTATATCGAAGGCCGTCGGCGGCGCAGGCAGGTTGCGGGCGGACAGCGCGCAGTAACCGGAGCGTATATACATACGTGAGGATTACGAGCACTGCCCAACCACAACCTGACCAGTAAGCCAGGCCGTGCCCCATCAGGCACCCAGGTACGCGCTTCGGACGGCTTCATTGGAAAGCAGCGCAGCCCCGCTATCCTCCAGCACCACATGGCCGTTTTCCAGCACGTAGCCACGATCCGCCAGCTTCAGCGCCTGGTTGGCGTTCTGCTCCACCAGGAAGATGGTCATCCCCTCGCTGCGCAGCTGTTCGATGGTGTCGAAGATCTGCTGAATAATAATCGGTGCCAGACCCAGCGACGGTTCATCCAGCAACAGCAGGCGGGGCTGGCTCATCAGCGCACGGCCAATCGCCAGCATCTGCTGCTCACCACCTGACATAGTGCCGGCACGCTGGATTTTGCGCTCCTCCAGCCGCGGGAACAGTTGATAAACGCGCTTGATCCGCTCCAGATATTGCGGACGGCTGGCAAAAAAGCCGCCCATTGCCAGATTCTCTTCCACCGTCATACGCGAAAACACCCGCCGGCCTTCCGGTACGATGGCGATAGCTTCACGCATGATGCGCGCCGTTTGCCAGTCAGTAATGGTTTTACCGTCAAAGGTGATGGTGCCGTGGGTGGCACGCGGTTCGCCACACAGCGTCCCCAGCAGCGTGGTTTTTCCGGCACCGTTGGCCCCAATCAGCGTGACGATCTCGCCCTGATTGATGTAAAGGCTGACGTTATGCAACGCCTGAATTTTGCCGTAGTGGGCGCTCACGTTCTCAATGGTTAACATCGCATTTGCCATCTTACGCCTCTCCTAAATAGGCACGGATCACGTCCGGATTATTGCGAATTTCTTCCGGCGTGCCGTTAGCCAACGGCGTTCCCTGATTGACCACGTAAATGCGATCTGAGATGCCCATCACCAGCTTCATATCATGTTCAATCAGCAGCACTGAAACCTTGTGTTCACCGCGCAGTTCGGCAATCAGCTCATCCAGTTGATGCGTCTCTTTGGGGTTAAGACCGGCCGCCGGTTCATCCAGCATCAGGATTTCCGGACGCGTCACCATGCAGCGCGCAATCTCCAGACGCCGCTGCTGACCATAGGCCAGATTACCGGCCTGACGGTTAGCCAGATCCAGCAGGCCGACCCGCTCCAGCCAGTTGGCTGCGCGATCGAGCGCCTCGCTTTCACTGCGACGAAACGCCGGGGTTTTGAGCAGACCGGCAAACAGCCCGCTCTTCAGATGTTGATGCTGCGCCACCAGCAGATTTTCAATCACCGTCATTTCACGAAACAGACGCACGTGCTGGAAGGTCCGCACAATCCCCATCCGCGCAATCTTCTGGCCGGGTAATCCTTCCAGATGCTGCTCACGCAGTTTAATGCTGCCACCGGTCGGCTTGTAGAAGCCGGTCAGGCAGTTAAACACCGTGGTTTTACCGGCACCGTTCGGCCCGATTAGCGAGACGATTTCCTGCGGATGCAGCGCCAGCGCCACGTTGTTAACCGCTAACAGGCCGCCGAAGCGCATCATCAAACCTTCAACGGCTAATAAAGGCTGACTCATGCCTGTTCTCCTTGTTTACCTTGTCTGAGCTTCAGATGCGGACGCTTCATCGGCAACAGTCCCTGCGGACGCCAGATCATCATCAGCACCATTAAGCCTCCCAGCACCAGCATGCTGTACTCATTGAGATCACGCATCAGCTCGCGAGAGACCACCAGCAGAATGGCGGCCAGTATCACCGCAAACTGCGAGCCCATGCCGCCGAGTACCACAATCGCCAGCACAAAAGCCGATTCGACAAAGGTAAAGGATTCCGGGCTGACAAAGCCCTGACGCGCGGCGAACAGGCTGCCGGCAAAGCCGGCGAAGGCGGCGCTGATGGTGAAGGCAGTCAGTTTAATTCGGGTCGGGCTGAGGCCAAGCGAACGGCAGGCGATCTCATCCTCACGTAGCGCTTCCCAGGCGCGGCCCAGCGGCATGCGCAACAGACGGTTAATCACAAACAGCGTCAGCACCACCAGCAGCAATGCCACCAGATAGAGGAAGATAATCCGGTCACTGGGATCGTATTTCAGGCCAAAGAAGTGGTGAAAGGTATCCCAGCCGCCTTCACGCGGTGTACGGCCAAATTCCAGACCAAAGAAGGTCGGTTTCGGGATCTGGCTGATGCCGTTCGGGCCACCGGTCAGAGCGGTATTGTTGAGCAGCAGAATACGCACGATCTCACCAAAGCCCAGCGTCACAATCGCCAGATAGTCGCCGCGCAACCGCAAGACCGGGAAGCCCAGCAGCAGACCAAACAGCGCGGCCACCATGCCCGAGAGCGGCAGGCACTGCCAGAAGCCAAGCCCGTAATAGTGGTTCAGCAAAGCGAAGGTGTAAGCGCCGATGGCATAGAAGCCGCCGTAACCTAAAACCAGTAAGCCCGACAGGCCGACCACCACGTTCAGTCCGAGACCGAGCATCACGTAGATCAGCGTCATGGTGGCAATATCGACCGTGCCGCGCGACACCAGGAAGGGCCAGGCGAGCGCCGCCACGATCATTACCGCCATCACCAGTTTTTGCTTCGGCGTTGAGCCATCAATGCCTGGCAGCACCAGCGCCGGACCCGAGATTTTCTTCAGGCCGCTCTGCCAGACCGGCCGCAGCAGCTGGAACAGAAATACCACCACACAGGCGACGGCAATCCAGTTCCAGCGCACGCTGCCGGCGTTTTGCACCACCAGGTTAGTGCCGTCCAGATTCAGGCGCAGACCCATAAAGAAGCTGGCGAGCAGCAATAACATCAGCGACGAAATCAGGGCGTTGAGCAAGGAAGACTTCATACTTTTTCCACCTCCGGACGGCCCAGAATCCCGGTCGGCATCACCAGCAGTACCACAATCAGTAAGGCAAAGGAGACGACATCTTTATACTCGGTGCTCAGATAGGCGGAGGTCAGCGCTTCGGCGATTCCCAGCACCAGGCCACCAATCATCGCGCCCGGAATACTGCCAATTCCGCCCAGCACTGCGGCGGTGAACGCCTTCATGCCGGCCATAAAGCCGATGAACGGGTTGATCGATCCATAAAACTGGCCCAGCAGCACGCCCGCGACCGCCGCCATGGCGGCACCGATAACAAAGGTCAGTGAGATGACGCGATCGGTATTGATACCCAGCAGACTGGCCATTTTCAGATCTTCGGCACAGGCGCGACAGGCGCGGCCCATACGCGAATAGCGAATAAAGGTGGTCAGCGCCAGCATCGCCAGGAACGTCACCACCCAGATCACAATTTGCATGGTGGAGATGGTGGCGGCAAAGCCGTTGCTCTCGCCGACGGTCCACTGACCGGTAATCAGGCTCGGCAGCGCCAGGTCGCGCGATCCCTGGGTCAGGCTGACGTAGTTTTGCAGGAATATCGACATCCCGATGGCGGAAATCAGCGCAATCAGACGCTTGGAGGAGCGCACCGGCCGGTAAGCGACGCGTTCAATGCTCCAGCCGTAGGCGCTGGAGATAATCACCGCCATCACAAACCCGGCGGCAATCATCAGCCAGGTGGTGTCGATGCCCATCATCATCAGGGCGGCAATCACGATAAAGGAGACGTAGCTACCGATCATGTAAACCTCGCCGTGGGCGAAGTTAATCATGCCGATGATGCCGTAAACCATGGTGTAACCGATGGCGATCAGCGCATAGGTGCTGCCGAGGGTAACACCGTTGAACATCTGCTGGATAAAATAGAGGAACTGCTCGGACATACCTTAACCCTTACTTATCCGCTCGTGACCGAACGGAGTACAAAAAACGCCTGGCAGCACAGACCAGGCGTTAGTGTTGCAGGGGAGCAGGCAGCGGTTACCCGCTACCTGACCCGCCAGTAAACAGCCTGATTTACTTCACAGCGGTCGAGGTACCGTCGGCATGCCATTTGAAGACGCCGAACTCAAAGCCTTTCAGATCGCCCTTCTGATCCCAGCTCAGGTTGCCCATCACGGTTGGCACCGCAGCGCCTTCCTTGAGGTTTTTCACGATATCTTCCGGCTCTGCGCTCTTGCTGCGCTCCATCCCGGCCGCCAGCGATTGCAGGGCAGCATAGGTGGTCCAGACGAACGGACCGGTTGGATCGAGTTTCTTCGCTTTCAGCGCATCAACGATCGGTTTGTTGGTCTCAACCTGATCGTAGCGTTTCGGTAAGGTCACCAGCATGCCTTCAGAGGCGGCACCGGCGATGTTGGACAGCGAGGCGTTACCGACCCCTTCCGGACCCATGAACTGGGTTTTCAGACCGGCTGCACGCGCCTGGCGAACAATCTGGCCCATCTCCGGGTAGTAACCGCCGAAGTAGACGAAATCGACGTTCTCTTTCTTAAAGCGCGCCACCAGGGTGGAGAAATCTTTATCGCCTGCGGTGATACCTTCAAACATCACGATGTTGGCGCCCTGCTTTTTCAGGCTATCCTGCACTGAACGCGCCAGGCCTTCGCCATACTGCTGCTTGTCGTGAACCACGGCAATACGCTGCGGCTTCAGCTCGGTCATGGCGTATTTGGCCGCGGTCGGGCCCTGATCG
Source organism: Pantoea sp. AN62 (assembly GCF_050432985.1). Classification (NCBI taxonomy): domain Bacteria; kingdom Pseudomonadati; phylum Pseudomonadota; class Gammaproteobacteria; order Enterobacterales; family Erwiniaceae; genus Pantoea; species Pantoea sp. AN62. The sequence goes on from NZ_JBNPYB010000006.1 coordinate 154,060, forward strand.
GAGTCGAGACCGGTGGTGCGCATAATCAGTTTATAACCGCGGGCGGTGAGATCCGGCGCGGTGGCGGCAGGGGTAATCATCAGCACGCCTTCATCTTCATAAATGTCAGACGCCGGCTGGGTCGATGAGGAGCAGAGATGGCCGATAACATAGCGGATGCCGTCGTTGATCACTTTGTTGGCTACCGCCACCGCCTGTTTCGGGTCGCAGGCATCGTCATATTTCACCGCAACCAGTTTGTTACCGTTGACGCCGCCTTTGGCATTAATATCTTCAATCGCCTGAGTAGCCCCGGCAAACTGCATGTCGCCATACTGCGCAACCGGGCCAGACATCGCCCCAACAATCGCCACTTTAATATCTTCAGCCAGCGCTGCATGGCTCATCGCCAGTGCTACGCATCCCGCCAGTAATGCGCGACCTTTCATTTTCATCCGGACTACCCCATGTGTTATGTCGTGTATGTGTGAGTGCAAACTGCCAGATAAAGATCAAAAACTGATTAAGCAATAATGAGTTAGCGCACTTTTCTGGCATTTATTAGTAATAAGGCTTTATTTTTCAGGTTATTAAACAGGAAGTTTCTTCTGTAAATCAACTGACATATTCAGAATTGCCTGAGTGCAACAGCATAATACACTGGATGCAACGGCCGGTTTTTCACCACTTTGCCAGCGGCTTATGCTGGATTGATCGCATCTAGGGCCTGTTTACAACTATCATTCTGGCAGCCAGGCCATCTTTTGACCTGTTTTATTGATGAAAATGTGTCAGCGCTCTGGTTGTATACTTTCGCTACACTTTCCCCTTTTACAAGTACAGGTGTTTGTCATGAAGCTCACCATCCAGCGTTTAACCGCGCTGACGCCGCAGGACCGCATTGATCTGGCTAAAATCTGGCCGGATCTGGAGATTGATCGTCTGGAACAGCGCCTGAATGAACGGCATCGACTTTATGCGGCACGCTTCAACGATCGTCTGCTGGGCGCGTTACAGCTGGAGATTTCAGGTATTCACGGCAAGATCCAGCGGCTGGCGGTGCGCGATGTCACCCGTCGCCGCGGAGTCGGGCAATATTTGCTGGAAGAGACCATCAGGCAGAACGGGTCATTAGCGGACTGGTGGATGGCAGACGATGGCAGCGACGATCAGCAGGTGCGGGCGGCGTTTATGCAGGCGTGTGGCTTCAGGGCGCAGGCGGATGGCTGGGTATTAGCGGTCGATTAGGCGGGCGCAGAAAACAAAAAGGGCGACATGATAATGTCGCCCCTGAAGGTTACCTTGCGGTATTACGCTTCGATCGCCATGCGCAGTTTTTTCATGGCGTTCTTTTCCAGCTGGCGGACACGTTCCGCTGAGACGCCGTATTGATCGGCTAGCTCCTGCAGCGTGGTTTTGTTGTCTTCATCCAGCCAGCGGGCACGAATGATGTGCTGACTACGCTCATCCAGACCTTCCATCGCATAGCTCAGCTTATCGGCAGCGTGGGCATCCCAGTTATCCTCTTCAATGCCATCGGCAAAGTCAGAGGTTTTATCCTGCAGATAGAGCACCGGCGCCATTGATTTGCCTTCACCGCTCTCATCGTCGGCCGACATATCAAAGGTCATATCCTGCGCCGCCATACGTGATTCCATTTCACGCACGTCTTTACTGCTCACGCCCAGCTCGCGCGCCACCATCTCGACTTCATCCTGGTTGAACCAGCCCAGACGCTGCTTGGTTTTGCGCAGGTTAAAGAACAGCTTACGCTGTGCTTTAGTGGTCGCGACTTTCACGATACGCCAGTTACGCAGCACGTATTCGTGAATCTCGGCTTTAATCCAGTGCACGGCAAATGAGACCAGGCGCACGCCCACTTCAGGGTTGAAGCGACGCACCGCTTTCATCAGGCCGATGTTACCTTCCTGAATCAGGTCAGCCTGCGGCAAGCCGTAGCCGGAGTAGTTACGAGCGATATGAACTACAAAGCGTAGGTGAGACAGGATCAGCGTCTTTGCCGCATCCAGATCGCCCTGGTAATGCAGCCGTTCAGCCAACGCTTTTTCCTCTTCTGCCGATAGCATCGGCCAGGTATTGGCAGCCCGGACGTAAGACTCCAGGTTACCAAGAGGAGCAATAGCTAAAGTTTGCATTTCTTTGGTCATTCAAACCCTCACAAATTCAGTGGAATTGCCGCACATTTCCTTGCGCAGACGATACAGTATGTCAACGTCGCGCGAAATCCGAAAGCAATCTGTGCTACCGGGACAACAAAGTTATCCACAACAACAATTATAGCAGTGAATATTTTACACACAGATGACAGGAAGGGAAGAGGTAATACGTCCTCTGCATCCGGTCTTCGGCAGCAGAGGAGTATTATAACAAAAAAATGTTGCAGGCGTTTACTGGGGCGTAAATCGGCGTAAATGTTGTACCGTCGCCAGCCAGGCGGCCACCCAGCCGATGATCGCGGCAATCAGTAATAACAGCAGCGCCTCATCCCAGGAGAATCCCTCCAGTGAGAAGGTAGTGCCGAATACGGTCGCCACGTGGGCCACCACCGACTGTAACCGCAGCACCAGCACTTCTGAAAGCACCAGCGACAGTACCGCGCCGCTGAAGCCCAGCAACGCGCCGCCATACAGGAAGGGCCGCAGGATAAAGCCATCGGTCGCACCAATCAGCTTTTGTACGTTGATGGTATCGCGACGGGCAAAGATGCTGAGCCGTACGCTGTTACCGATCACCAGGAACACCGCCACAATCATCAGCACGCCGATCATTGAGGCAATCTGCCCTACCAGCCCGGTCAGCGCCGCCAGCCGTGCGAACCAGCTGTCGTCCATCCGCACTTCATCTACGCCCTGCACTTTGGTGACCCGATCGCGCAGGCTCTGCATGGTGTCGGAATTCTGGAAATTGAGCTTCGGCGTGATAATCGCCACCGCAGGCAGCGGATTCTGCTCCAGCATATCCATCGCACCGCCAAAGCCTGACCAGTTGCGGAACTCGTTGAGCGCCTCTTCCCGCGTCAGGTAATTGACGTTATCCACGCCATCAACCTGTTTGAGCTGCGCCACCACGTTTTCCGCGGCAGTGTCATCCAGAGCTTTGTCGAGATAGACCGTCAGTTGCGGTGCCGGATACCACTGCGTCGCCGCCTGACTGACGTTTTTCCACACCATATAGCAGACGCTTGGCAGGGTCAGCGAAATGGCGATTACCATCACCGTCAGTAGCGTCGCCAGCGGCTGACGCCACATGTCAGACAGCGTACCGCGCAGCGCGTAGCGCCACTGTTCCTGCCAGCCGCCTTTCAGCGCTTTGCTTTTTGACGGCTGCTGCTTCGCTTTCTGCGCCGTCGGGCGTTTATTGCGTTTATTGACCATCGTGGCCTCCGTGCAGGCGTCCCTGGTTCAGCGTCATGACGCGGTAGTTACGACGGGCGATTAAGCCGTTGTCGTGCGTCGCCATTAATACCGTGACGCCAACGCGGTTGAACTCTTCGAACAGCCGCAGAATGTCTTCCGACAGCGCTTCATCAAGGTTACCGGTTGGTTCATCCGCCAGCAGCACCGCCGGTTTGTTTACCACCGCACGGGCGATACCGACACGCTGCTGTTCACCGCCTGACAGCTGAATCGGGTAACTTTTCGCTTTGTCGAGCAGGCCGACTTTATCCAGCGCTGCTGAGACACGACGACGGATATCTTCGCCGCTGGCACCGGAGATAATCAGCGGGATCGCCACGTTGTCATACACCGAACGATCCATCAGCAGGTGGTGATCCTGAAAGATCATGCCAATCTGACGGCGCAGGAAAGGCACTTCACTGTTACGCAAGCGGGAAATATCGTGGCCGCTAAACCAGATTTGTCCGGCACTCGGACGCTCAATGCCACAAATCAGCTTCAGCAACGTACTTTTACCGGCACCGGAGTGGCCGGTCAGGAACGCCATTTCGCCGGGACGCAGATGGAAATCCACCCCCTGCAGTGCCTGACGTCCGCCGAGATATGCCTTACTGACCTCTTCAAAGCGAATCATCCTAATTAGTCCTCTCGGGCAAACAGTGCCTCAATAAAATCTTCCGCCTTAAACGGCCGTAAATCCTCGATGCCTTCCCCGACACCGATATAGCGAATCGGAATACCGAACTGATCGGCGACCGAGAAGATCACACCGCCCTTGGCCGTGCCATCCAGCTTGGTCAGCGCGATACCGGTTAAGCCAACCGCTTCATGGAACAGTCTGGCCTGGCTGACCGCATTCTGCCCGGTGCTGGCGTCAAGCGTCAGCATCACTTCATGCGGCGCATCTTCGTCCAGCTTCTTCATTACGCGGGTGATTTTCTTCAGCTCTTCCATCAGGTGCGATTTGTTCTGCAGACGACCGGCGGTATCCGCGATCAGAACATCCACACCGCGTGATTTGGCTGCCTGAATCGCATCGAAGATCACCGAAGCGGAATCCGCACCGGTATGCTGGGCAATCACCGGAATATTATTGCGCTGGCCCCAGACCTGCAGCTGCTCTACCGCAGCGGCACGGAAGGTGTCGCCGGCAGCCAGCATCACCGATTTGCCCTCGGCCTGATACTGACGTGCCAGTTTGCCGATGGTGGTGGTTTTACCCACACCGTTGACGCCAACCATCAGGATGACAAACGGCGTTTTGCCGGAGACATCCAGCGGCGCATCGACTTTGGCCAGAATCGAGGCCATTTCGGCTTTCAGCAAGCCGTAGAGCGCTTCTGCGTCACGCAGCTGCTTACGGTTCGCCTGTTGAGTCAGGTGAGTAATGATGCGGCGGGTCGTATCGACGCCGACGTCGGCAATCAGTAACTGCTCTTCCAGCTCATCAAACAGGTCATCATCAATCTTTTTGCCACGGAACAGGCTGATAAAACCGGAACCGAGGTTCTGACGGGTTTTCACCAGGCTGCGCTTCAGGCGGGCAAAGAAGCCCTCCTTGCTGGGACGTTCCTGCTCCTGCGTGATGATTGGCGCAGCGGCTAACGGCAGATCGCTGACGGTATCCGGCACGACATCGGCTTCTTCGCTTTCTGCCAGCGCCAGCGCGTCCAGCTCTTCGTCGCTCAGCGGCGCGTCGGCCGGTGGCGTTTCGATGATCTCTGCCTCGCCCAGTGCCAGGGCTTCCAGCTCTTCGTCGCTCAGCGGCGCGTCGGCCGGTGGCGTTTCGATGATCTCCGCATCGCCCAGTGCCAGGGCTTCCAGCTCTTCGTCGCTCAGCGGCGCGTCGGCCGGTGGCGTTTCGATGATCTCCGCCTCGCCCAGCGCCAGGGCTTCCAGCTCTTCGTCGCTCAGCGGCGCGTCGGCCTGATGCCGTTCAGCATCAGCCGCTGGTGTGATAACGGCATCAGCCTCGACGACCGGGGCAACGTCAGCCTCCGGCCCCCTCGCCGTTTCCAGTAAGGCTTCCGGGTCAGCCTGAATCGGCTCCGGCTCCGCCAGGGCTTCCGGCGCGGCTTCGTGTGGCGCAGCGGCCGTCACATCCGCATCACGCTGCTGTCCGGCCACCGTTTCGGTGATGGCGACAGTCTCTTCCGCTTGCGCTTCAGCCTGCGTTAAGGTTGCGGCTTGCTGCTCTGACTGCGGCTGAGCAGACTCAGCCGCCTGCTGCGCCTGCTCTTCCGCAGAGGGTTGCTTCTCTTCTTCTTTGCCAAATCCCAGCCAGGAAAAAAAGCCACGTTTTTTCTCTTTTGCCATTGTGTGACTACACTCCTCGATGGCTTTGTCCCGGTCGCACGTCGTTTCCAGGGGTGAATCAATTAAAATTGGCTAACGCCAGACCGGCGTAAAACCGCAGAATACTGCATGACTTCAGCAACTCAGTAGTCTAACACTTTCCAGCCAGCTCACCACAGCACCCTTTTTTAACGTTTCTTCTCACCGATTCGCCCGTTAAACTACGCAACAAATTATGACGAGTTGTGAGCAAGATGACTAAAAACCCCCGCAGTACCGGCGGTGCCGGCCAGATCCGCATCATCGGCGGACAATGGCGCGGACGCAAATTGCCGGTGCCCGATAGTGCCGGACTGCGCCCGACCACCGATCGGGTACGTGAAACGCTGTTTAACTGGCTGGCGCCGGTACTGCCCGACGCACGTTGTCTCGACTGTTTCGCCGGCAGTGGCGCGTTAGGTCTGGAAGCGCTGTCGCGTTACGCTGGATCGGCTACGCTACTGGAGCTGGAGCGTCCGGTGGCACAGCAACTGATGAAGAATCTGCAGACGCTGAACGCCAGCAACGGCAAAGTGATTCAGACCAATGCCCTGAGCTTTCTGGCCCAGCCGGGCCAACCGTTTGACGTGGTGTTTATCGATCCGCCGTTTCGTCAGGGCCTGCTGGAACAGACGCTGCAGCTGCTGGAACAGAATCACTGGCTGGCAGACGAGGCGCTGATCTACGTCGAAAGTGAAGTGGAAAATGGCGCGCCGCCGGTGCCGCCAGAGTGGAACCTTTATCGCGAGAAAATAGCCGGACAAGTGGCTTATCGTTTATATCAACGTCAACTGGAGACGCAGGATGTTACTTAATTTGGGGCGTCTGTTGATGCTGTGCGTATGGGGTTTTTTGCTGGTTAACGTGGTCCATCCCTACCCGAAACCGCTGACCTACTTCATTAATGTCGCGCTGTTTTTCATGATCATGATGCACGGCCTGCAGCTGGTGTTACTGCGTGCAACGCAGACCAAAGATGCCCCGCCAATCGACCGCCTGACCCAGGTGAAAGTGTTTGTGTTCGGCGTATTTGAGCTGGTCGCCTGGCAGAAAAAGCACTTCCCGCGGAAAAAGTAGTCTTCAGAGCGGGCACCCTGCCCGCTGATTACTGCGCTGGCGTAAAGCTGATAAAGCGCGTCCCCTGCATTTTTAATTCGCCCTTCGCCCCTTTATCCAGCTGATGATACTGCGCTTCCTGAAGCTGCACTTTAATGTCGCTGGCACCGTTAAGCGGATGAAACAGCGCTTCGTAGCGCATCTCTTCTCCGGCAATCACTTCACGCTGACGTGAGCGGCGATTGGGTGCCGGAAACTCCCGTTTGGTTTTAACCTGTGCCGTCAGGGATCGCACCGGTGAGGCGTCATTGACGGCGGTTTCCCGGCGCTGCTTGATGAACTGACGGGTTGCCAGCACGGCGATAATTGCCAGAACGATCATAAAGATTAGCGGTGGTTTGCTCATAATTCTCTCGGGCTTAAAGGGTGCGGATGGCGTTAACTGCGCGGCAAAGCATACAACCAGAGTTGCCTGATTGTCACATCGTCGGGACGTAACCTAAACTGGAAGGGATATTTTGGGATCTTTCACCATTTTGGTTAAAAAAGGGAGAAACAATGCTCTGGTCTTTCCTCGCTGTACTTTTCTCCGGCTGGCTCTACGTTGATGCCACCTATCGCGGTCCGCAATGGCAACGCTGGCTGTTTAAACCGGTCACACTGTTGCTGCTGGTCGGCCTGGCCTGGCAGGCTCCGACGCTGAATACCACTGACTATCTGATTCTGGCCGGCCTGATCGCCACGCTGGTCGGTGATGCGCTAACGCTATTGCCCCGTCAGCAGATGCTCTATGCGATTGGCGCATTTTTCCTGTCGCATCTGCTGTATACCCTCTGTTTTGCCGCCAGCATGACCATGACCTTTTTCTGGCCGATCCCGCTGACGCTGCTGATTATCGGCGTGGTGCTGATTGGCATTCTGTGGAGCAGACTGGAAGATCTGCGCTGGCCGATCTGTACTTTTATCGGCATGACGCTGGTGATGACCTGGATCGCTACTGAGCAATACTTCTTCCGCCCTACCGATTACAGCTTCTCAATCATGGTCGGTGCAGGTCTGCTGCTGCTGGCTAACATTGTCTGGTTTATCAGCCACTATCGCCGTCGTTTCAGTGCCGACAGCGCTATCGTTGCGGCCTGCTACTTTGCCGGTCACTTTATGATTGTCCGTTCACTGTGGGTGATTTAAAAAATTGACCTTGACTCTGGAGTTCACTCCAGAGTGTAGGATAGCGGGATGGACAGCTTCGTCCATCCCTTTTCCGGAGGTCATATGCATCAACATCACGCCTGTGGCTGCGGTAAACCGCGTGCCAGCCACGCCGCAGCCAAACCCCTGTGCCAGATCCCTCAGTCCCGTCCCCTGACGCTCTCTATTCATGCCGCGACTCCGGTCACGCCGGATAGTGCGGGCTGCTGCTGCGACAGTAACAGCAGTCCCGGCAACGACGCCGATGAGGAAAGTGACCGACGACGCGTCGGCACTCTACCTTATAGCTGGCAGGTCAGCGGGATGGATTGTCCCGGCTGCGCCCGCAGCATTGAAACCGCAGTTCAGCAGGTCGCGGGCGTCACCGAGGCGCGCGTCCTGTTCAGCAGTGAAAAACTGGTGGTCAATGCGGACAGCGACGTGCGCCAGGCGGTGGAGCAGGCGGTCAAAAAAGCTGGCTTCCAGCTCAGTACGCAGACCGAAACGGCAGCCGATGGCCCACGCTGGCAGCATAACCGCATGCTGATTGCGCTGGCGCTGCTGGTGCTCGCCAGCAGCCTGCTCAGCCATTTCGCGCCGCTGTGGGGAGATCGCCTGTTTATTGTCACTACCCTGATCGGCCTGTTTCCGGTGGCGCGCAGCGCCTGGCAACGGCTGCGCAGCGGCTCGCCTTTCACCATCGAAACCCTGATGACGCTGGCCTCAGCGGGTGCGCTGATCATCGGCGCTCACGCCGAAGCAGCGATGGTGCTGGTGCTGTTTCAGCTTGGCGAACAGCTCGAAAGCTATGCCGCCTCGCGGGCGCGCAGTGGCGTGACCCGTCTGATGGCGCTGCGGCCGGAATCGGCGGTCCGTCTTGAGCAGGGTCGGCGCAGCGACGTGCCGCTGGCTGCGCTGCAGCCCGGCGATCAGATTGAAGTGGCAGCCGGCAGTCGCCTGCCGGTCGATGGCCGCTTAATCACGCCGCTCGCCAGCTTTGATGAAAGCGCGTTAACCGGCGAGTCGCTGCCGGTGACGCGCAGCAGCGGCGAAAAAATACTGGCCGGTGCCACCAGCATTGACCGGCTGGTCACGCTGGAAGTGGTATCGAAACCGGGCGAAAGCGCGATTGACCGGATACTGCAGCTGATTGAAGAAGCAGAAACCCACCGCGCCCCGGTTGAGCGCTTTATCGATCGGTTCAGCCGTCTCTATACGCCGTTGGTGATGCTGCTGTCGCTGCTGGTGATGGTGGTGCCCCCGCTGCTCGGCGCGGGAGAATGGCAGCCGTGGATCTACAAGGGCCTGACCTTACTGCTGATTGGCTGCCCCTGTGCACTGGTGATTTCCACGCCGGCAGCGATTACCTCCGGGCTGGCTGCCGCTGCACGTCAGGGCGCGCTGATCAAAGGCGGCGCGGCCTTAGAACGTCTGAGTTCCCTGCGCATGATGGCGTTCGATAAAACCGGCACCCTGACCGTTGGCAAGCCGCAGCTCACCGGGATTCTGCGCTTTGGCGAGACCGGCGAGGCAGAGATGCTGGCGCTCAGCGCGGCGGTTGAACAGGGCGCGACGCATCCACTGGCCAGTGCGATTGTGGCGGCGGCGGCGGCACGCAATCTGGCCATCCCGGCCGCCCGCGATCAGCAGGTTCAGGCGGGACGGGGCATTACGGCGGTGGTCAATGGCCAGCCGATCCGGTTGCTGACGCCCACGCAGATGACCGGACTGACGGCGCAGCAAACCGAACAGATCACCCAGCGTGAAGCAGCAGGTGAAACGGTGGTGGTGCTGACCCGCAATGGCGAGGCGCTGGGCGCGCTGGCCTTGCGCGATCAGCTGCGCAGCGATGCGATCGCCGCATTACAGGCGCTGAAAAAACTGGGCATTGAGAGTCTGATGCTGACCGGCGACAACCCGCGTGCAGCGGCAGCCATCGCCCGGCAACTGTGCATTGAGTACCGTGCCAGCCTGTTACCGGCCGACAAGGTGGCGGCGATAGCAGAACTGAGTCAGCAGCAGCCGCTGGCGATGGTCGGGGATGGCATTAACGATGCGCCGGCGATGAAAGCGGCGACGCTGGGGATCGCGATGGGCAGCGGCACCGACGTTGCGCTGGAGGCGGCCGATGCCGCGCTGACGCGCAATCAGCTCAGCAATCTGGCACCAATGATTGTACTGGCGCGCCGTACGCGCCGCATCATTCGTCAGAACCTGACCATTGCGCTGGGGCTGAAGGCGGTATTTCTGGTCACGACCCTGCTGGGACTGACCGGATTGTGGCTGGCGGTGCTGGCGGATTCCGGCGCAACGGCGCTGGTCACCGCTAACGCGCTGCGATTACTGCGCAACCGAAGCTGAAGACGAGCGGCCGGTCAGATGACGGGCCGCGCTGCCAATGGGCACCCAGCGTTACTCCGCCATCCCTTTCTGGATCAGGAACTGATAAGGCAGGTTATCGGTCTGCTGCGCCAGCAGGCGATGCTCCATAAAGCGGCAGAAGCCGGGAATATCGCGGGTGGTGGCCGGATCGTCGGCAATGATCAACAGCGTATCGCCATCCTGCAGGCTGCGAACGGTTTTGCGCACCATCATCACCGGCTCCGGACAACGCAGGCCACGGGCATCCAGTTGATGGTCGGCAGAGGAAAAAGCATCGCTCATAATGGACTCGGTTCAGGTTTGGGGCGCTCATTCTAGCGCGTGGTGCCGTTGACGCAAGGCGATAACGATTGCGCTAAAATTAACCATTGCATAAATAGCACAACGCGGTAAGATGCCGCCGCTTTTTGCTCATAAAACTGCCAGGCGCTGCCCGAACGGCGTCCCGCAATGGGTTCCCTCACCCCAACATTAAAAAGGTTGATTATGCTCGCATTCTCTTCGCGTCAGCGCATGCACGCGCTGTTCTGGTTATCGCTGTTTCACCTGCTGGTGATCACCTCCAGTAACTACCTGGTGCAGCTGCCGATTTCCATTTTCGGCTTCCACACCACCTGGGGCGCGTTCAGCTTCCCGTTTATCTTCCTGGCAACCGATCTGACCGTGCGCATCTTTGGCGCGCCGCTGGCCCGACGCATTATTCTGGCGGTGATGATCCCGGCGCTGTTTATCTCCTATGCCGTTTCTTCGCTCTATTATCAGGGTCAGTGGCAGGGCTGGGCGGCACTGGAACAGGTGAATCTGTTTGTCGCGCGTATCGCCTGCGCCAGCTTTATGGCTTACGCCCTGGGTCAGATCCTCGACGTGCACGTCTTCAACCGTCTGCGCGCCCTGCCGCAATGGTGGATCGCTCCAGGCTGCGCCATGTTCCTCGGCAACATCAGCGATACGCTGGCCTTTTTCTTCATCGCCTTTTATAAAAGCCCTGATGCGTTTATGGCCCAGCACTGGGTGGAGATCGCCCTGGTTGACTACAGCTTCAAAGTGCTGATCTGCATGGTGTTCTTCCTGCCGGCCTACGGCGTATTGCTCAATGCCGCGCTGAAACGCCTGGCTGAGCGCCGTGCCACCAGCCAGATAAATTTCGGCTAACCCGCCATACCGATTTACGCCATTACCCGCTAAGATCTGCTGACAATCATCAGGTTGCGTTTGCAACCTGATTCCTGTTGTATTAACGGCTGACTGGAAACTTAAAAAAGGGATTCTGATGCGCAACCTGGTGAAATATGTAGGAATGGGCTTACTGGTGCTGGGCTTAGCCGCCTGTGACCAGAAGAAAGATGACGCGGCGAATGACAACGGCGTCAGCGCCAGTCAGTCGGCGCAGACCGTGACGCTGATGGATGGCAAACTGAGCTTCTCGCTGCCGCCGGGCATGTCGGACAAGAGCGGCAAGCTCGGTTCACAGACCACCAATATGCACGTGTATGCCGACGAAACCGGTGCGCGCGCGATTATTGTGATTGCCGGTGAGCCGACCAGTGATGGGCTGGACGTGCTGTCACAGCGTATGGAGCAGCAGCAGCGCAACCGCGATCCGCAACTGCAGGTGGTCTCGAACAAAGCGGTCACGCTGAAAGATCAGCCGGCACAGCAGCTGGATACGGTGATTTCTGCCAATAACCAGACCTCATGGTCATCGGTGATTCTGGCCAAAGTCGACGGCAAACTGGTGACGCTGCAGATTACCCTGCCAGGCGACAACCAGCAGCAGGCACAAAGCGATGCCGACAATATTGTGAAGAGTATTGCGCTGAAATAAGGCCGGGCGACTGCCCTGCTGGCTTGCGGCTTCCCCCATCTGGGGGAAGCCGGTTTATCTCACGGTTTCCCGCCTGCGCTTACAATCCTGCGTTCTCACGAATATATTTGCGCGCTTTCACCGCATATTCAAACGGGTTAGCCAGCGCCGGGTCCTGCTCCGCTTCCACCACCATCCAGCCTTTGTAGCCGTAATCGTCGAGGATTTTGAACACCGGTTTGAAATCGATCACGCCATCGCCCGGTACGGTGAAGGTGCCCTTTTTCACCCCTTCCAGGAAGGAGAGATGATTGTCGCGCACCTCGGCGACGACCTCGTCACGCACGTCTTTCAGGTGGACGTGGAAAATGCGCGGCAGATATTTTTCCAGCACCGCCAGCATCTTCTGCTGCGATCCCTCAGAGTAGTAGACGTGACCGGTGTCATACAGCAGGCCAACCTGATCGTCGGTCAGGGCCATAAAGCGGTCTATCTCTTCAGTCGTCTGAATACCGGTCCCCATATGGTGATGCAGCGTGACCCGCATCCCCTTCTCAGCCGCAATCCGCGCCAGTTCGTTATAGCCTTCTGCCGTCAGCTGCCACTCCTCATCACTGAACACCGGTTTCTGCTCAAACACCGCCAGCGTGGTGCCCTGAATACTTTTGCTCTGTTCTGAACAGCCAATCACCCGCGCGCCCATCGCATGCAGGAAGTTCATGTGGTTAACGAACTCGTCGATGGTTTTAGCTTTGTCGCCGTTGGCAAAAAAGGTGCTGAACCAGGCGTTGCAGATCTCAATGCCGCGAATGTCGAGCATCGGTTTAAGAATCGCTGGATCGCGCGGATATTTACTGCCGACTTCGCTACCGGTAAAACCGGCCAGCGCCATCTCGCTCACCGTCTGCTGGAAGGTGTTCTCACTGCCGAGATCCGGCATATCATCGTTGGTCCAGCCAATCGGGGCGATAGCCAGTTTTACATTGTCTTTGTTCATCATTTTATTCCTGAGCCGGGGCGGTCATCCCGCCTGTCTGGGCTGAATTAAGAGTAGAAAGCAGGACGTGGCGGCATCTCTACCGTTTCAATCGCACCGCTGTTTTGCGCTTTGATACAGGCATCGGCGGCCACTGAGGCGGCAAAGCCATCCCAGGCAGACGGACCGGTCAGCGTGCCCGCTTTCACGTCGTTGATGAACGCCTGCAGCTCCACGTCATACGCTTCGATAAACCGATCTTTCCAGTCAACCAGAATGGTGTTCGACAGTCGGGCATCTTTACGCAGCTGCACCGACGACGGCTCAGGCAAGCGGGCAATGCCCTCTTCCCCGACCACTTCGCACTGAATGTCATAGCCATAGGCGCAGTTGACGAAGATCTCGACGTCGATGCGTACCCCTTTCTGGGTCTCAAACAGCACAATCTGCGGATCTTTCAGTTGGGCATGGGATTTTGAGGTGACGCGCGGGAAGACCACCTGCACCGTTTTATAATCGTCATTGGTCAGCCAGCGCAGCACGTCCAGTTCATGGATCAGCGTGTTGGTGATCGCCATCGGCGTGGTGTAATTTTCCGGCACGGTCGGGTTACGGTGCGCACAGTGCAGCATCAGCGGCTCGCCAATATCCCCGTCGGTAATCACTTTTTTCAGCGCGCGGTAGCCAGCATCGTAAGGGCGCATAAAGCCGACCTGCACCAGCCGTTTGCCGGCCTGGATTTCAGCGTCCACCACCCGGCGACAGCCTTCGGCGCTCATCGCCAGCGGCTTCTCACAGAACACCGGTTTGCCCGCGGCAATCGCAGCTAAGGTGAACTCTTCGTGGGTCGGGTCCCATGACGTCACCAGCACCGCATCCACCTCTGGTGACTGGATCACGTCATGTCCGTTCTGGAACACTTGCGCCTCGATGTTCAGGCGCTGCAGCGCAGCGCGCGCGCCGTCAACGTTGATATCCGAGACGGCAACCACCTGTGCGCCCTGCAACACGTGGTTGCAGCGGCGAATATGTTCCTGACCAATTGCACCTGTACCGATGACGCCAAGTTTCAAAGTCATAATTACACCTGTGTAGGGTTCGTGCTGAGATAAGAGGAAAGGGGCCGTGATCCGGCCCTGAAATTAGTATTTACGCGCCTGATCCAGATGGGTTTTCAGCTTATCCGCTACCGCCTGAACCCGTTCAGAATCGGAGGCCTGCGCGACGCCAACGTGCCACCAGCTGAAATATTTGTGGATCATGGTTTTCGGCAGCACTTTGATGTCGATAAGCGTGGAAACGGTCTGCGTTCTGGCATCTTCCAGCGCGGCTTTTAGCTGCTCCAGCGTGGTGACGCGGTAGGTTTTACAGCCGTAGCCTGCCGCGATGGCGGCGAAATCAACCGGCACGAAGCCCCCATCCAGCTTGCCACCTTCCGGATTACGGAAGCGGAACTCGGTGGTGAAGCTGTCCATTCCGTGTTCCATTTGCAGGTTATTGATGCAGCCGTTGGTCATGTTATCCAGCAGCACCACGTTGATCTTCGCCCCTTCCTGAATTGAGGTAACCAGCTCGGAATGCAGCATCATGAAAGAGCCATCGCCGACCAGCGCATAGACTTCTCGCTGCGGCTGCGCCAGTTTTGCGCCCAGCGCGGCGTTAACTTCATAACCCATACAGGAGTAGCCGTACTCCACGTGATAGGCGTTGTAATCTTTGGTGCGCCAGACGCGCTGCAGATCGCCGGGCAAGCTGCCCGCTGCCGCAACAATCACCGCCTCTTTGGGTAACTGTTCGTTCAGCGTGCCGAGCACGCTGCTTTGCGTCAGGACTGACTGGGTCAGGCGGTTGAACTCGGCGAATACCGCTTCACGATCGAGATGGTCGGCAATCTCCGGCACAAAGTCCTGTTCGTGATACTCCACCTGATAGACACGCTGAGTCTCTTTCAGCAGTTTGCTCTGCGCCTGTTCAATCTGGCTGCCCCAGTCGTTACTGTAATGCTGTGATGCCAGCGCGGCCGTCAGCGCGGTCAACCCTTCACGGGCATCGGCCAGCAGCTGTACGCCATCCAGCTTGTAGCTGTCGAAATTGCTGACGTTGATATTGAGGAAGCTGACGTCCGGATTCTGGAAAATCCATTTCGAGGCGGTGGTGAAGTCGGTGTAACGGGTACCAATACCGATGACTAAATCAGCCTCTTTTGCCAGCAGGTTGGCGGCCAGACAGCCGGTTTCACCGACGCCGCCGACGTTAAGCGGATGGTCGGAGATCACCGTGCCTTTGCCCGCCTGCGTTTCGGCAAACGGAATCTGATAACGCTCGGCGAACTGGCGCAGCGCCTCACCCGCTTCAGAGTATTTAACCCCGCCGCCACAGACGATCAGCGGCTTGCGTTTACGGCCGATCAGCGTCAGGGCATCGGCCAGCTGCGCCGCAACCGGCAGGCGACGATCCAGTCGGTGCACCCGCTTCTGGAAGAAATAGTCCGGGTAATCCCAGGCTTCACCCTGCACATCCTGCGGCAGCGACAGCGTTACCGCGCCGGTTTCGGCCGGATCGGTCAGCACGCGCAGGGCGTTAATGCAGGCCGACATCAGCTGTTCCGGACGGCTGACGCGGTCCCAGTATTTGCTGACGGCCCGGAAGGCGTCGTTGGTGCTGATGCTAAGATCGTAGCTCTGCTCAATCTGCTGCAAAACCGGATCGGGCTGGCGGGTAGCGAACACGTCGCCGGGCAACAGCAGCAGCGGAATACGGTTCGCGGTGGCGGTGGCAGCCGCGGTAATCATGTTGGCGGCACCGGGTCCGACTGACGAGCTGCAGGCGATGATCTGACGACGCAGTGACTGTTTAGCAAAGCCGGTGGCGGCATGCGCCATGCCCTGCTCATTGCGGCCCTGATACACCACCAGATCGCCGCTATCCTGCTCCAGCGCCTGTCCCATTCCCAGCACGTTGCCATGACCGAAAATGGCGAAGATGCCTTTTACAAACTTAGTCTCAACGCCATCAACATCAATGTATTGATTATCAAGAAATTTAACCAGCGCCTGTGCAGTGGTCAGTCTGATTGTGCCCATATGCTCTTCCTTTACATGCTGGTGGTACCTGACTCCGGTACAACGCGCCAGGCGAAGTCATACTGCGGAAAAGGCGACCGGTATAATTGAAACGTGAGGCGATTATAAACAAATATATTTTTCATAAAATACAATTACAGAAGAAACATTTCATTTTGCGAGTGAGATCAAATTTAGTGACGCTGCCGGGACTGACAGGCGATCCGGACCGGGTAAACTGGAACGTTTTATGGACATCATCGAATGATGAAAAAATTCATTTCACTTCAGCAGCTTCCTCTATTAATGGGGATATTCCTGCGATCTCTCTCACAACCCTGATATGCCGGGCGCCGTCAACCTGGCTCTGCCGATCGCTGAGTGGAATCAGGAGTTTTACCTGGTTCACAAAATCGCGATGGATATTTCATTTCATGTTGAACTTGGAATTTTTATTCCTCATACTGCCCTCATAGCCAATCAGGCACCTATAGACCCGGAAGCAAAGCGCGCGACGTCGGGCTTTTCGCCCGCAGTGTCTGCTAATCACAGAAGGAAACCACAGGTATGAGTACACAACAGAAGCGGCTTGATGTGATTTGTATCGGGCGCATCGCCGTTGATTTTTATGGTCAGCAGATCGGGGCGCGGCTGGAGGATGTCACCTCATTCGCCAAATATCTCGGGGGTTCCTCAGGCAACGTCGCCTATGGCACTGCGATTCAGGGCCTGAAATCGGCGATGCTGGCGCGGGTGGGAGATGAGCACAATGGTCGCTTTCTGCGCGAAGAGTTGCAGCGCGTCGGCTGTAATACCGATGCCTTAATCACCGACGAAAAACGCCTGACCGGCATGGTGATCCTCGGTATTAAAGATGAAGAGACTTTTCCGCTGATTTTCTACCGTGATAACTGCGCCGATATGGGCCTGGTACCGGACGACGTGCAGGAAGATTTTATCGCCTCTTCGCGCGCGGTCGCGGTGACCGGCACCCACTTATCCCACCCGCAGACCCGCGAAGCGGTGCTGAAAGCGCTGGTTATTGCCCGCCGCAACGGCCTGCGTACCGCACTGGATATCGATTATCGTCCGGTGCTGTGGGGACTGACCTCGCTCGGCGACGGTGAAACCCGTTTCATTGAATCGTCGCAGGTGACGCAACAGCTACAGGAAGTGGTGCATTATTTCGATTTAATCGTCGGTACCGAAGAAGAGTTTCATATTGCCGGTGGCAGCACCGATACGCTGACCGCCCTGAAGAACGTGCGTCAGGCCAGTCAGGCGACGCTGGTCTGCAAACGCGGTCCGCTGGGCTGCGTGGTGTTTGAAGGTGAGATCCCGGATAGCTGGGAACAGACCCGGCTGCACAGCGGGGTGCGGGTCGAAGTGCTAAACGTGCTGGGCGCAGGCGATGCGTTTATGTCCGGCCTGCTGCGTGGCTGGCTGAACGATGAAGGCTGGGAACAGGCATGCCGTTACGCCAACGCCTGCGGAGCGCTGGTGGTGTCACGCCACGGCTGCGCGCCCGCCATGCCCACCAAAGCGGAGCTGGATGATTTCCTGAGTCGCGATAAAGAGGTGAAACGGCCCGATCTCGACAGTCGCCTCAACCATCTGCACCGCGTGACCACCCGCAAACAGCAGTGGCCGGAACTGAACGTGTTCGCCTTTGACCATCGTAAACAGCTGGTGGATATGGCGCGCGAAGCGGGCGTCGATGAGAGCAAAATTCCACAGCTTAAACTGCTGCTGCTGAAAGCGGCCGAGGAAGCGGCGCAAACCGCCGGACTGGAGAACAAAAGCGGTATTCTGGCGGATACCACTTACGGCCAGAAAGCGCTGAATGCCATCACCGGTAAACAGTGGTGGATTGGTCGCCCGATTGAACTGCCGGGTTCGCGCCCGCTGCGGCTGGAACATGGCAACATCGGCTCACAGCTAATCGACTGGCCAGCCGAACACGTCGTGAAATGCCTGGTGTTTTATCATCCGCACGACAGTGCCGAACTGCGTAAAGAGCAGGATGAGCAGGTACTGGATGTCTGGAACGGCTGTAACAAAAGTGGCCATGAGCTGCTGCTGGAAGTGATTTTGCCGGAGAGCAACCCGGATCGTAATGAAGGTTACTATTTTGATATTCTCAGTCACTTCTACAGCCTCGGCATTCAGCCGGACTGGTGGAAACTGCCGCCGCTGTCGGCCGAAAGCTGGCAGGCGATCAGCGGATTGATCGAACAGCAGGACCCGCACTGCCGCGGCATTCTGTTACTCGGTCTGGACGCGCCGGAAGAGAAGCTCAAAGCTGGCTTCGCCGCTGCGGCGAAAGCGCCATGGGTAAAAGGCTTTGCTGTCGGCCGGACAATTTTTGGTCAGCCATCGCGCCAGTGGTTACAGGGCGAACTGGACGATCAGTCGCTGATCGACACCGTGAAAGGCAACTACCTGCGGCTGATTGAGTACTGGCGCGCCGCCCGCGCCTGATGCAGCCCGCCAGACGCCATCCTGCTCAGAGGGTGGCGTTTTTTTATGTCTTACACCGTCATCCTTCTGCTGTCGCCCGCCCTGCTATCCTCACTCTCCCCATCCTGACAGCCGCAAATCAGCGCCGTTTTATCCTTGTGCGCCACGAACCGCCTCTCCGGCTGGCCGTGCCGGGACATTCTGTGAAGCAATTCATAAAGCCATGAAATAAACCGCTCTGTTGACGCAAACAAATGAAATTTTCCATCCATCTGGTACTATAGCGCTCATTATCCAGCCATTATTCTTATTACACGGGCAGAAGTAATGACCAATAATCCCACCCAACTTTCTTTATTGCAGGACGATATTCGTCGCCGCTACGAAACGCTGAGCAAACGTCTTAAACAGGTTGCGCGTTACATTCTTGATAACAGCAATAGCATTGCCTTTGATACCGTGGCCTCTATTGCCCAGCAGGCTGATGTCCCGCCATCAACCCTGATTCGCTTTGCCAACGCTTTTGGCTTTAGCGGCTTCAATGAAATGAAACAGGTTTTTCGTCAGCACCTGATGGAAGAGACGGTTAACTACACTGAACGCGCCCGTCTGTTTCGTCAGACCTCAACCGATGACAGCGCCAGTGCGCCTGAAAGCCCGGCTGAGATCCTCAACGTGTTTACCATGGTTAACAGCCAGGCGTTACAGCAGCTGGCGATGCAGGTTAATCCGGAGCAGCTGAACAAAGCGGTGAAGCTGCTGAACGAGGCCGAGAATATCTATGTGATTGGCCTGCGCCGTTCTTTCAGCGTCGCCTCTTATCTGGTGTATGCGCTGCGCCATCTGGAACGCCGGGCCTTCCTGATCGACGGCCTCGGCGGCATGTTTACCGAACAGCTCAGCCTGGTGAATCCTAAAGATGTGGTGATTGCCATCAGCTACTCGCCGTATGCGCGTGAAGCGGTCGAAGTGGTTGAAATGGGTGCCAAGCGCGGTGCGCATCAGATTGCCATCACCGACAGCCAGGTCAGCCCGCTGGCCGCCTTCAGCGACGTCTGTTTTGTGGTGCGTGAAGCGCAGGTGGATGGCTTCCGGTCGCAGGTTGCATCACTTTGTCTGGCGCAGACGCTGGCGGTGTCACTGGCACTGAACAATGCGGAAACGCCCTGATTCAGGCGATTAAAAAAGGCAGCCTGTTGGCTGCCTTTTTTATTGGTCGGCGGTGAGCTTAATCACGGCCGGCTGTAGAACGGTTACGGCTGACGGTGAGACAGTTATGACTGACGCGGATAGTCGTCGCTATTGACCCAGGCGTGATCTTTCTCCCAGGTAAACTTCCACAGCCGCACCGGTCCGGCCATCACGTTCAGGTAGTAGTTGTTGTAACCCGCCAGCGTCGCCACCGGATGATAGCCACGCGGCACCATCACCACATCGCGATTGTAGGGCGCCATGCACGCGTCCAGCGAGCGATCGTCGGTGTAAACCCGCTGCATGGCAAAGCCCGGTTCCGGATCGAAACGGTGATAATAGGTCTCTTCCAGATAAGTTTCGTCTTCGCTCTCTTCCTGGTCGTGCTTGTGGCTGGGATAAGAGCTGGTATCGCCTTCATTGGTATAGACTTCCACCACCAGCAGACTGTCAGCCGGTTTATTATCCGGCAGAATATTGTGTACCAGCCGCTGGTTACGTCCTTTGCCACGATGCTCCACCCCGACATCTTCCGGCGCAATCAGCCGCGCAGGCAGATTGCCGTGGCCCGGCGCGCTACAGACTGCCAGTTCCAGATCGCTGTCGGCCTGCACGTCGACTTCATCGTCATGCGGGACATAGACTGACCACGGCGGCACGCGCTCAAACGGTGACATGCGCTTACCGATGCCAGGGAATTCTGCGTGGCGGGTTTTAACCGAGGCCAGCCCGGCGACTATCACCAGGCACAGCTCGTTATCACCGCTGCTGAGGCGCAGGGTTTCTCCCTTCTTCAACAGATAAACGTCGAAACCGACATAACGCCAGCCGGCGCGCTCCGGCGTGACGTGCTGAATGCGACCCTGACTGTCTGGTGCTTGTGCTTTCGAAAGTAAAGACATCCCATTCCTCCTCTCTGCATGATAGATGCGCTTGCCGTCGCAGTGGCCCGGATTTAACCAGCCGCCTGAAACCGCTAACCGGCAGGCCATCGTAATGCGGCCTGCCGGTCGGGCACCTCAAACAGAGTTCATTGAATTAACTTAGCGTAGGCATACTGAATTCTGAAACGGTCTGCTGACCCGCTGGCCAGCGCACCGTGGCGGTTTTCATCCGGGTGTAGAAACGCACACCGTCCGGACCGTGGACGTTGAGCGCGCCGAACACCGAACGCTTCCAGCCACCAAAGCTGTGGAAAGCCATCGGCACCGGAACCGGCACGTTCACCCCGACCATGCCGGCTTCAACGTTCTGGACAAATTCACGCGCGGTGTTGCCGTTGCTGGTGAAAATGGCGCTGCCGTTGCCGAACTCATGGCTGTTGACCAGTTGCAGCGCGCTGTCGTAGTCCGGCGCACGCATGATGCTCAGCACCGGGCCAAAAATCTCTTCACGCCAGATCACCATGTCAGAGGTGACGTTATCAAACAGCGTGCCGCCGACGTAGTAACCTTCGGCGTGTCCGGCCACCTGAATAGTGCGGCCATCCACCACCAGCTTCGCACCTTCCTGCTCACCTTTATCAATGTAGCCGAGCACTTTCTTCTGATGCGCCGCCGAAACCACCGGCCCCATCTCATTCTCTTCTGCGCCTTTATTGATGCCAGGCCCGACACGCAGCGCTTTTACCAGCGGCGTCAGGCGGGCAATCAGTTTGTCAGCCGTATCATCACCAACCGCGACCACCACCGGCAGCGCCATGCAGCGCTCACCCGCTGATCCAAACGCCCCACCCATAATGGCGTTCACGGTGGCATCCAGATCGGCATCCGGCATCACGATGGCGTGGTTTTTGGCGGCGCCAAACGCCTGTACCCGCTTACCGTGGGCGCTGGCCGTTTTGTAGATGTGTTCTGCTACGCCGGATGACCCGACAAAGCTCACCGCCGCGATGCGCGGATCTTTGTACAACTGTTCAGCATCTTCATTTGAGCTGTGTACCACGTTGAATACGCCATCTGGCAGACCCGCTTCGGTAAGCAGTTCCGCCATGCGGACCGCGGCAGACGGATCAAGCGCAGGCGGCTTCAGAACAAAGGTATTGCCGCAGGCCAGAGCGATCGGGAACATCCACAGCGGCACCATCGCCGGGAAGTTAAACGGCGTAATCCCCGCCACAACCCCGACCGGCTGCATCAGCGAAAAGCTGTCAACGCCACTGCCGACATTCGGTGAGTATTCCCCTTTCAGCAGATGCGGGATCCCGCAGGCAAACTCAATCACTTCAATGCCGCGGGTCAGTTCGCCCAGCGCGTCAGACCAGACTTTGCCATGTTCGGAGACAATCAGCGCCGCCAGTTCATCGCGATGTTGTTCCATCAGCGCTTTGAAGTTGAATAGCACACGGGCACGGCGCAGCGGTGAGGTTTTCGACCAGGCCGGGAAGGCGTTGTGCGCAACCTCAATCGCATGAGCCACTTCGTCAGCAGTACTCTGCGTCAGTTCACGTACCACTTTTCCGGTTGCCGGATCGTAAACCGGGATGGTTTCGTTGCTGGCGCTGAAGGTGGTTTTACCGCCAATAAAGTTTCCTGTGATAGTCATGATGTTGCCTCTTTAAATGGTTAAGTTCCCTGCAGACTCACTGTGCGGCCTGTCCCGCAGCCTGATCAGGCAAACCTGAAAGCGTGCTATGAAACTATTACAGTGGAACAAATTTTTCAAATGGATATTTTTAGAAAATTTCCTTTTAGCGGCACAGATCGCATTTTTATCGTCACCCGAGCGAGGCAGCCTGATATCGGGCCAAAGCCAGCCTGTCAGGCGCTTTACGGCCGCTGACAAATCCGTTAGCCGGGTGAAAAAGTCACGGTTTTTGCTGGCGCGATCGGGTTTTACCGGTCCGCAGTGAAACGGAATATGGAATTAATGCGAGACGGATCTAATAATTACCATTTCATAATTCATAAATAATGAAATAAATGTTCTCTTTAGCCCCATCTTCCTCTTTCCTGTCACCGGAGTCGCAGCATGGCCATCGATCCCACCCGCTTCTGTATTAATCGTAAAATCGCGCCCCGGCTCTCACTGGAGGCTTTTTTCCAGCTGGTCCAGCGCCTGGGGCTGAGTAAGGTGGAGCTGCGTAATGATATGCCGGGCGGCAGGGTGACTGACGGCCTCACTGCTGAACAGCTGCGCGCGCTGACCGACAAATACCACATTGATATTGTCACCATTAACGCCCTTTATCCCTTTAACCGCATTGATGACGATCTGCTGACCCGGACGGAGGCGTTGTTACAGGAGGCGCAACGGATTGGCGCCCGTGCGCTGGTGATGTGTCCGCTCAACGAGGGAATCAGCGTATCGCCGCAGCAAACCGTGGCGGCGCTGCAGCAGCTGGCTCCGCGCTTTGCCCATTATGGGATTCAGGGCCTGGTCGAGCCGCTGGGATTTCCGGTCAGCTCACTGCGTTCGGCCGTGCAGGCGCAACAGCTGATTGCTGAGGCAGCGGTGCCGTTTAAGCTGGTGCTGGATACCTTCCATCATCATCTCTATGAGCAGGCTGAACAGGAGTTTCCGCAGGGCATTGAGGTTGAGCAAATCGGGCTGGTGCATCTCTCTGGCGTGGAAGATCTGCGCCCGACGGCGGAACTGACTGATGAGGAACGGGTGATGTTAAGCGATGGCGATGTGCTGAACAGCGTGGTGCAGGTCAAGCGGCTGGAGATGCTGGGTTACAAGGGAATTTACGCGTTTGAACCCTTCTCCAGCCAGCTGGATAGCTGGACACCGGCTGAGATTGAACGCCAGATTCGTCACAGTATCGAACTGCTGCAGGCCTGAGCCTGCACAAATCATCGTCCGAACATCTTCTTATCTGTGTCTGAAAAGACGTTTGGCCCCGGTTGGGGCCCTTTTTTTATCCCTGATGTGGCTCTGTAGCCGGTTGCCTGAACTGCAGACGCAGAGTGCAGACGCACGCCAGACAGACCAGCAGTGCCGTCAGCAGGTAGACCTGAGAAACCCCGGCATAGCTCATGATCAGCCCGGCGATCGGCCCGGTAATGCCGAGCGACAGATCCATAAAGGCGGTGTACGTTGCCAGCGCGCTGCCCTGATTTTGCTGCGGCACCACTTTTACTGCCACCACCCCCAGCGCCGGGAACACCAGCGAGAAACCGGCTCCGGTAAGAAACGCCCCCGCTTTGGCCATCCACGGATCGCCAGCGGCGGCTACCAGAAACAGCCCGATTGCTTCAACCGCCAGACAGATGCTGGCAACCCGCAAACCACCGTGCCGGTTGATGGCGTTCGGAAACAACAGCCGCGCCCCGACGAAAGCCCCGCTGAACAGCGACAGCGCAAAGGCGGCGCCTCCCCAGCCTTTATCCTGATAAAACAGAGTAATAAAAGTGGCAATGACGCCGAAACCGGCAGAGCCCATCGCCAGAATCGCGCCGAAGCCAGCAATTTTTCCCAGCACCGCGCGGAACGGCAGCGGTCTGGCTTTACTGCCTTTGACGGCCGGACGCGGCAAGGCCCCGGCAATCCCTACCAGGCAGATGGCGATGATGATCCCCGACAGCCACAGCAGCCCGCCGAGCCGGTAAATCAGTACCCCGAGCGGCGCGCCAATCGCCATCGCGCCGTAGGTGACGATGCCGTTCCATGAGATCACCCGGCCAATGTGCAACGAACCAACCCGCGCCACGCCCCACAATGAGGTGCCGGTGCCGGTGAAACTCTGCCCCACCCCGAGGATCAACCGGCCGATGCACAGTAGCGTCAGGCTCAGCAACGGACTGTCGAGCGTCAGCGCCGCCAGCAGGATACAGACGCCGCTGATCAGGCAACCCACCAGCCCGATCACCACCACTTTCTTAGGCCCCCAGAGATCGGCATAGCGTCCGGCATGCGGCCGGCTCAGCAGCGTCGCCACATACTGCAGGCTGATCACTAACCCGGCCCAGAAGGCGCTAAAGCCCAGCGTGTCGTGCACCCAGCCCGGCAGAATCGCCAGTGGCAGACCAATAGTGAGATAACTGGCGAAGTTGTAGATCACGATAGAGAGGATCAGCAGAGATATTTTTACGCTACCGGATGCGGTAGTCGGCTCCGCTGCAGGTTGGTCAGGCATCAGTCCTCGCGCGCGTAGTTGGCTGAAAGGTAACGGTTAGCTGTTAACTATACCTGCTTTCACCGGCAACGCATCACGGCGGCCATCCGGTGGCGTTATTTTTGTCATCCGCGCAAATGCTGCAAACGGCGGAGTCAGACCCGACAGGGGATTCACTGGCTGACGCGCCTGAGGTCCCGGTGGTCTCAAATCCGGCGGCTGTTTTTACCGTTTCTCTGATAAATCAGCTTGTTAATTTTACTTCAGCTACACTTTGCTCAGCCAATTTGTATGATGGGAGAGGGAATGAGCGAGCTGCAACGGGAAAAAATCGGACAAAATATTTTGATCAAACTGGCGATGCTGGTGATTATCCTCGCCGGCGTGCGGGCCGCGTCCGATATTCTGGTGCCACTGTTGCTGGCGGCCTTTTTTGCCATTGTGCTCAACCCGCTGGTCACCATGCTGATGCGGCGCGGTTTTCGCCGTGGGCTGGCGATTACGCTGGTTATCACGGTGATCTTCTTCGTCATCCTGCTGCTTGGCGCGGTGCTGGCCAGTTCAATGAGTGAGTTCTCCGATCTCTACCCGCAGCTGCGCGCCACCATGGAGCAGAAAATGACGATATTGCAGCATCTGGCGGCTGGCTTTCACCTCAACATCTCGACCGATGTGTTAATTCAGCGCTTCGACCCGAACACCATGATGAACCTGGCAACGGTGGCGCTGAGCGGCTTTTCGGGTGCCATGACCAATACGGTGCTGCTGATCCTGACCGTGGTTTTTATGCTGTTTGAAGTGCATCACCTGCCCTACAAAATGCGTAATGCGCTGGTTAATCCCAAGATCCGTATCGCCGGACTGCATAAAGCGCTGAAAGGGGTGACGCACTATCTGGCGCTGAAGACGCTGGTCAGTGTGATAACCGGCCTGTCGGTGTGGCTCAGCCTCTATCTGCTGGATGTGAAATTCGCCCTGCTGTGGGGTGTGGTGGCGTTTATCCTCAACTTCATTCCCAATATCGGCCCGATCATTGCCGGCATTCCGCCGTTTTTGCAGGCGTTATTACTCAACAGCCTGTTTGATGCGGCGATGGTGGCGGCGCTGTTTACCGCTATCCATATGGTGTTTGGCAATATGCTGGAGCCGCGCCTGATGGGCCGGGGACTGGGTTTATCCACTCTGGTGGTGTTTCTGTCGTTGGTGTTCTGGGGCTGGCTGCTCGGTCCGGTCGGGATGCTATTATCGGTGCCGCTCACCAGCATTACCAAAATCCTGATGGAGACCACGCCGGGCGGTAGCCGGCTGGCGATTATGCTGGGCACCGGGCGACCAAAACGGGCGCGAGGCTTAACCAAGTAGTCGTTGCTGGACGTGACGCAGATGATTCTCCATCGCCTGACGGGCCGCCACTTCGTCACCGGCCACGATCGCGTTGGCGATCTGCTGATGATCGGCGTTCATCTCAAGGGCAAAACTGTTATCGGCGAAATGGCGCTCCAGCCGCTGCACGTGCGGACTGTGGCGCTTGTTCCATAGCTGCTCCAGCATCTCGCGCAGCAGGTCGTTGCCGCTCATCTCACTGATCAACAGATGAAAGCGTTTATCCTGCTCCAGAAAGGCAGCATCATTTTGCGCGTGCTGTTGCAGCTGCGCCGTCAGCGCCAGCAGGGCAGCGCGCTGTGCCGGGGTGCCGTTGCGCGCGGCAAATCCCGCCAGCATCCCTTCAAACGCTTCTCTGGCCTGTAACAGATCCTGCAGGCTGCAGGCTTCGCTCTCCTGCGGGGTTGCCGTCTCGGGCAACGGCTGAGAGACAAAGACGCCGGTGCCGGTACGGATATCGACCCAGCCGGTCATCTCCAGCGCAATTAACGCCTCACGTACTGAAGAGCGGCTGACCCCCAGCTGCTTCGCCAGTTCACGTTCCGGCGGCAGCATCCCACCGGCGACAAACTCGCCGCGATCAATACCCGCCATAATGGCGTTGGCAATCTGACGATAAAGACGTTCGGTTTTTACCACTGGCAGCGCCATCATCCACTCCTGTTATCTGGCTTCACCGATCGCGCAGTTTGTCATGCTGCGATCCGGATCACGGCCTCATTTTGCTGACTATCATACTCTTGGTCCAGCGGCCTGACCACTGGGCCACATCACAGTTGAGGAGTAAACATGGAACATACATGGCGATGGTACGGTCCGAACGATCCGGTCTCGCTGGATGATGCCCGTCAGGCTGGCGCAACCGGCATCGTAACCGCGCTGCACCATATTCCTAACGGCGAAATCTGGCCGGTCGAAGAGATTAAAGCCCGCCAGGCGTTGCTGGCAGAGAAAGGACTGGTCTGGTCGGTGGTCGAGAGCATTCCGGTGCATGAATCGATCAAGACCCAGCGCGGCGACTACCTGCGCTATATTGCTCACTATCAGCAGTCGATACGTAATCTGGCCGCCTGTGGCATTGATACCGTCTGCTACAACTTCATGCCGGTGCTGGACTGGACCCGCACCGACCTCGCCTGGACTCTGCCGGATGGGGCGAAAGCGCTGCGCTTTGACGCCGACGCTTTTGCCGCCTTTGAGCTGCATCTGCTGCAACGCCCGGGTGCCGAACAGGATTACAGCGCCGCCGAACAGCAGGCCGCCGCCCGACTGTTCGCCGCCATGAGCGAAGAAGAGAAAAACACCCTGGTGCGCAATATTATTGCCGGTTTGCCCGGTGCCGAAGAGGGCTACACCCTTGAGCAGTTCCAGGCACAGCTGACGCAATATGACGGCATCGATAAAGCCCGGTTGCGCGAGCATATGGCCACCTTCCTGCGCGCCATTGTGCCGGTGGCGGAAGAGGTGGGCATCAAACTGGCGGTGCATCCGGACGATCCGCCGCGCCCGATTCTCGGCCTGCCGCGCATTATCTCGACTCAGGAAGATATGCAGTGGCTGAAACAGACGGTAGACAGTCTGCACAACGGCTTCTGTTTCTGTACCGGCTCATATGGCGTTCGCGCCGATAACCCGCTGGTTGAGATGGCGGAAGCCTTTGCCGACCGCATCAATTTTGTGCACCTGCGCGCCACCAAACGTGAGGACAATCCCAACAGCTTCCACGAAGCTGCCCACCTTGCAGGTGATGTTGATATGGTCGGGGTGATCAAAGTAATTCTGGCTGAAGAGCAGCGTCGCCGTCAGGCTGGCAACGGCCGGGCTATCCCGATGCGGCCCGATCACGGACACCAGATGCTGGACGATCTGCACAAACGCACCAACCCCGGCTACTCTGCCATTGGACGTCTGAAAGGACTGGCGGAATTACGTGGTGTCGAAGTGGCCCTGAAACAGATCTATTTTAACCACTGAGTTAACCCGACTGGCCCTGGGTCCGGCCTGAAGCTGGCCGGGGCCGGTTTCGCCGTTGAGCGCTCCGTTCTGCCGCCCTCTTGTCCGGTGCCCGCCATGCCACAGCAACCGGCGTTGCCGCCCGCGACCTGCCCTTTCTTTCGGAATACGTTTAAAATCATGTCTGAATGCCAGCAAAAGCAAAACATTGTCAACTAATGCATTCTCTGGACGATAATTGACCTTAATCAGTTCTGTTGATGGCCAAAACGCTAACCTGCATCGCCCGGAGACATGCTATGCTGCGCCGATTGATTAGCACCTCCTCATAACGCCTATAACACTCAGAGGATTTTGCGGTGCCGATATTGCAACGAAAACGCGATTACGCCAGGCTGATTATCATCGTATCCGGCGTGTTGCCTTTAATACTTGGCATTTTTTTCACCGCCCTCGATGCGCGCCATACGGTCCACCAACAGCAGGTGAGCGCCGCCAATACGCTTTTATCTCAGGCTGAGAAAATGAGCGACAGCGCCTGGGATATGATCAGCTCACTACGCCAGTTTCAGAACCAACCCTGCAGCCAGATTGAAAACACCCTGCAGCGACTCGGTACCCTCAACGCCTATTTCCGTGCCATTGGTAAACTGGAAAAGGATCAGATCGCCTGCTCTTCCGCCTATGGACTAAATTCTGGCTCGCTATCACAAATGATGATGCGTGATGTGCCGGTGACCGGCAAAGCCTGGTGGAGTCTGTCGATCGCCGGGACGTACGCGGTGCCGTATCGTCCGGCGGTGGTGTTCGTGCGTGAACTGCCGGGCGGAGAAGGTTTCTGGGCAGTGATCGATGGCCAGTATCT
The DNA here is from genome assembly GCF_050432985.1 of Pantoea sp. AN62. NCBI lineage: Bacteria > Pseudomonadati > Pseudomonadota > Gammaproteobacteria > Enterobacterales > Erwiniaceae > Pantoea > Pantoea sp. AN62. The sequence continues at coordinate 183,171 of NZ_JBNPYB010000006.1, forward strand.
GATCGATTTTATGCAGGCGATTGGCAGCGCACGCGGCTATCACCTGAGCATGCAGTTTAGCGGCGGCGCGCCGATCGCTTATGGCGCAGCGCAAACCACCGCGCAGGGCTGGTTTGAACCGCTGGTTTACCAGGCCACTTCCCGGCGTTATCCGCTGAGCGTTACGGTGGTCGCGCCGCCGAGCGAACTGATAACGGCCTGGCGACAGGTGCTGTTTATCTTCCTGCCGATGGCGGCCATTTTTTCCATTCTGCTGATGATCCTGACCTCGAACTGGCTCCGACGCCGTATCTCCTGGCGTGATGAGATCCGTCGCGCCATCGCTGGCGGCCAGTTCAGGGCGCACTATCAGCCGGTTTATGACGAACGGTTACAGCGCTGCAGCGGTGCAGAAGCGCTGTTGCGCTGGACCATGCCTGATGGCATTGGCGTGCGGCCGGACATTTTTATCGGTGCTGCCGAAGCCGAAGGGATGATTGTGCCGCTGACCCGTCATCTGCTCGATCTGATTGCGGAGGATGTGCAAGGCTGGCAGGTACCTGCGCACTTCCATCTGGCGATTAATGTGGCCGCCGATCATCTGCAACATCCTGAATTTGTCAGCGATATGCTGAATTTTGCCGAGCGGGTGAAAGAGAAGCAGTTCGTGATCACCCTTGAGCTGACGGAGCGCAGCCTGATTAAAGATGGCGAAGGCGTGGCGCGTAAGCTGGAACAGCTGCGGCAGATCGGCATGAAGGTGGCGATTGATGACTTCGGTACGGGCAACTGCTCACTGAGCTATCTGCAGACCTTCGCACTGGACTACCTGAAAATCGATCGCGGCTTTATTAACGCCATTGAATCGCTGGACGGTGAAACGCCGGTGCTGGACGCCATTATTAACCTCAGCCATAAACTGCAGCTGGAGGTGCTGGGCGAAGGGGTTGAAACCGCCCTGCAGTTCCGCTATCTGCAACAGCGTGGCGTGGTGTTTATTCAGGGTTACTACTATGCCCGCCCGATGGATAACGTTGCGCTGATCGCCTGGCTGGAGCAACACGGACAGCGCCCGTTACAGCATGACGATCCCCTCTGACATCCCACGGTTGCCAGCCAGTTATCAGCGCGAAATATCGGCGACCCTGGCTGCCGTTTCGCCAGCCTCAACCCGCCAGCCAGCTTCACCGCGCTGCGCGCTGCTGCTGATCTTTTCGCCAGCGCTCGGCTGATCCGGCAAATGTATCTGAATGTTTCAGCATCGCTGACACCCGCCCCCTATCCGCAGTAAATCGCCTGAAAACTAACCGAAGCGGCAGAAATGGCGGCAACTCTGCTGAAAAAAGCGTCGTTCGTCACGCAGAGTGATTATTTTTTTCAGGGTTATAAACGGGGTAAACGATCGGCCAGAGGGGTTAGTTTTAGCTCAAACATGACAGATATCACACAAAAACGGTATACTCTGTCGCTTAATGCAATAATCCCGGCACTAATTATTGCGTTGGCTAGCCGATAAAATGCACCTGTTTACGGCTATGCTTTAATTTCCTCAACGCCGCGGTCTGAACGATTCCGCTCGGTTCGCGCCGTTGAGGACTTTCATGTTCCATTACAGGGTAATTCTATGAAATTGCGTAGGAAGCGTGTAAAACCAATTGGCATTGATGATGTGACTATCATCGATGATGCCCGTTTACGTAAAGCCATCACCGCGGCCTCTCTGGGTAACGCGATGGAGTGGTTTGACTTCGGTGTGTATGGCTTTGTGGCTTACGCGCTGGGTAAAGTGTTTTTCCCGGACGTCTCGCCGGGCGTTCAGATGATTGCGGCGCTCGCCACCTTCTCTGTTCCCTTCCTGATTCGCCCGCTGGGTGGGCTGTTCTTCGGTATGCTGGGCGACAAATATGGTCGTCAGAAAATCCTCTCCATCACCATCATCATCATGTCGGTCAGTACCTTCTGTATCGGCCTGATACCCTCCTATGCCTCGATCGGCATCTGGGCACCGATTCTGCTGCTGTTAGCCAAGATGGCCCAGGGCTTCTCGGTCGGCGGTGAATATACCGGCGCCTCGATCTTCGTGGCGGAATATTCGCCTGACCGTAAACGCGGCTTTATGGGAAGCTGGCTCGACTTTGGTTCGATTGCCGGTTTCGTGCTCGGCGCGGGTCTGGTGGTGCTGATTTCCTCCATTATTGGTGAAGATAGCTTCCTTGAGTGGGGCTGGCGTCTGCCGTTCTTCGTGGCGCTGCCGCTGGGGATTATCGGTCTTTACCTGCGCCATGCGCTGGAAGAGACGCCGGCATTCCAGCAGCACGTGGACAAACTGGAACAGGGCGACCGCGAAGGCCTGCAGGATGGCCCGAAGGTCTCGTTTAAAGAGATTGCGACTAAACACTGGCGCAGCCTGCTCTCCTGTATCGGTCTGGTGATCGCCACTAACGTCACCTACTACATGTTGCTGACGTACATGCCGAGCTACCTGTCACATAACCTGCACTACAGCGAAGATCATGGGGTGATGATTATCATCGCTATCATGATCGGTATGCTGTTTGTCCAGCCGATGATCGGCATGATGAGTGACCGTTTCGGCCGTCGTCCGTTTGTCATCATCGGCAGTATCGCCCTGATGATCTTCGCGATTCCAGCCTTTATGATGATCAACAGTGGCGTGCTGGGACTGATTTTTGCCGGTCTGCTGCTGCTGGCGGTGATCCTCAACGCCTTTACCGGTGTGATGGCCTCGTCGCTGCCGGCGATGTTCCCGACCCACATCCGCTACAGTGCGCTGGCCAGTGCGTTTAACATCTCGGTGTTGATCGCCGGTCTGACCCCGACCCTGGCCGCCTGGCTGGTGGAAACCACCAGCAACCTCTATATGCCAGCCTACTATCTGATGGTGGTCGCGGTGATTGGCCTGATTACCGGTCTGTTCATGAAAGAGACCGCCAATAAACCGCTGAAAGGTGCAACACCAGCCGCCTCGGATATGGAAGAAGCGCGCGAAATCCTGCAGGAACATCACGATAACATCGAGCACAAAATCGAAGATATCGACGAAGAGATCGCCCGCCTCGAAGCGAAACGTAAAAACCTGGTGCAGCAGCACCCGGACATTAACGAGTAAGCGTCTTCCCTCTCCCGCCGCCCGGCGGGAGAGTTTTTCTCCCGCGCCGTTACCGCACACAAACCTTCATGCCTCCCCGGCAAAGGGAGTAAACTATTGTCACTTTTTTCACCTGCGTAAGAATGAATATGTCTGATTATTCCCTTATCCAGCGCCCAAGAAGATTGCGCGCCAGCGCGTCAATGCGCGAAATGTTCCAGGAATCTTCCCTCAGCCTGAACGATCTGGCTCTGCCCATTTTCGTTGAAGAGGGTGTCGACGATTACAAAGCGATTCAGGCGATGCCTGGCGTGATGCGTATCCCGGAAAAACGTCTCGCCTATGAGATTGAACGCATCGCGAAAGCCGGTATCCGCTCGGTGATGACCTTTGGTATTTCACACCATACCGATGCCACCGGCAGCGATGCCTGGAATGAAAACGGTCTGGTGGCGCGGATGTCCCGCATCTGCAAAGAGACGGTACCGGAAATGATCGTCATGTCCGATACCTGTTTCTGTGAATACACCAGCCACGGTCACTGCGGTGTGCTGTGCGATCACGGCGTTGATAACGACGCGACGCTGATCAACCTTGGCAAGCAGGCGGTAGTGGCGGCCGCGGCGGGCGCGGACTTTATCGCCCCTTCTGCGGCGATGGATGGCCAGGTACAGGCGATTCGTCAGGCGCTGGACGCGGCGGGCTTCACTCAAACCGCGATCATGTCTTACTCGACTAAGTTCGCCTCATCGTTTTACGGTCCATTCCGTGAAGCAGCGGGAACGGCACTGAAAGGTGATCGTAAGACCTACCAGATGAATCCGATGAATCGCCGTGAAGCGATCCGTGAATCACTGATTGATGCGGCGGAAGGTGCAGATTCACTGATGGTGAAACCGGCAGGTGCCTATCTGGATATCCTGCGTGATATTCGTGAGCGCACTGAGCTGCCGCTGGCGGCCTACCAGGTGAGCGGTGAGTACGCCATGATTAAATTTGCCGCGCAGGCCGGTGCCATTGATGAACGTAATGTGGTACTGGAAAGCCTGGGTGCGATTAAACGTGCCGGTGCGGACCTGATTTTCAGTTATTTCGCGCTTGATCTCGCCGAACAAAAAGTGCTCTGATCCCCTCCTCAATAAGACAGTGAATTGAATCGCTTCGATCACTGTCTTTTTTCTTTGCCGTAAGGCACACATCAGAACCTGGCTTCACCAAAAAATAAAGGGCTCTGCGATGAAAGCACCCGAGATCGCTGCCGATGAGGCACAACGTTTATCGCAGTTGCGTGCGTTGAACGTTATGAATACCCCTGCAGAAGAGCGTTTTGATCGTTTGACCCGTCTGGCACGCCGGCTGTTTGACGTTCCGATTGCGTTAGTCAGCCTGCTGGAAGCCGATCACCAGTGGTTTAAGTCGGCGCAGGGTTTTGAGCCCGCCGGATCGCCACGCAACATCTCCTTTTGCGGCCATGCCATCCTGCAGGATGAGATCATGATTGTGGAAGATGCCGCCACCGATGAGCGCTTTCATGACAATCCTCTGGTGACCGGCGAGCCGCACATTCGCTTCTACGCCGGCTGTCCGCTGCGGGCACCGGGTGGCGCGAAAATGGGCACTCTGTGCATCATTGGCCGTGAGCCGCGCCAGTTCGACGAAGAAGATCGGGCCACGCTGCGCGACCTGGCGGCGATGGCCGAAGCGGAACTGGTGGCGTTTCAGGCGGCCACCTGCGATGAGCTGACGCAGATTACCAATCGGCGTGGCTTTATGACGCTGGGCGAGATGGTGCTGAAAGAGTGCCGGATGAAGAACCGGCCCGCCTGTCTGACCTTTCTCGATCTGGATAAGTTTAAGCAGATTAATGACTCGCTCGGCCATCGTGAGGGCGACCGGGCACTGATGGATTTTGCTGACGCGATGAAAGTGGTGTTTAAACATTCCGATCTGTTTGCCCGCTTAGGCGGCGATGAGTTCGTGGTGCTGTTTAACGGCCTGCAACAGCAGCAGACGGAAGCGCTGCTGCAGCAGTTTGCCCACTACTTAGCCCAGCAGTCGATCAGCCTGAACCGCCGTTACCATCTGCACTTCTCGTATGGCGTGGTGGAGTTTGATGCAGCCCATCCGCAGTCGCTGGAGCAGTTACTGCATGACAGCGATGAGCAAATGTACCGCAGTAAAAAGCAGAAGCGAGCGGTGCTGTAACGTCAGGCGCCACTGCGCCTGACCGGTTACACCTGAGGGGTTACTGTCGCGCCAGGTCGTCGAGCAGGGTCTGATTAAACTTCGCTGGCTCTTCCATCTGCGGCGCATGTCCCATTCCCGGGAATTCGATTAACCGCGCGCCCGGAATCCGCTTCGCCACCTCTTTACCCAGCACCGCGTAATCACCGAGCCGCGCTTTGACCGCCGCAGGTGCGATATCGCTGCCAATTGCGGTGGTGTCGGCAGTGCCGATCATCAGGGTGGTCGGCACCGTCAAATCGCCGAATTCATAAAACACCGGTTGCGTGAAAATCATGTCGTAAATCAGCGCTGAATTCCACGCCACTTTCTGGTGTCCTGGCCCGCTGTTCAGCCCGGCCAGCATATCGACCCATTTGTCATACTCCGGTTTCCAGCGACCGACATAATAGGTCTGCTGCTCATACTTCTTAATCCCTTCGGCACTCAGCTTGAGTTCGCGCTGATACCACTGATCGACGGACCGCCACGGCGCGCCCTTAGCCTTCCAGTCTTCCAGCCCGATCGGATTGACCAGCACCAGCTTCCGGGTCTGCTCCGGATACATCAGCGCATAGCGTGTCGCCAGCATTCCGCCGGTGGAGTGGCCAATAATCACCGCTTTTTCTACCCCCAGCTGCGCCAGCAGCTGATGGGTGTTCTCCGCCAGCTGCTGAAAACTGTACTGGTAATGCGCCGGTTTGGTTGAACTGCAGAAACCAATCTGGTCGGGCGCCACCACGCGATAGCCTTGCTGACTGAGTGCGCGAATCGTCTCTTCCCAGGTCGCGCCACAGAAGTTTTTCCCGTGCATCAGCACCACGGTTTGTCCGTTGGCTTTTTGCGTCGGTTTCACATCCATGTAGCCCATGCTCAGCGGTTGCTGCTGAGAGGAAAAATTGAAATGTTGCAGAGGGTAAGGATAGTGAAATCCTTCCAGCTGCTCGCCGTAAACGTTGGCGGCGAGCGCCGGTGCCGTGCTGAGTAAGGTCAGCGAGGTGAGCAAGGCGGCAAGCGGTTTCTTCAACGCGTATGTCGGGCTCATCCAGGGTTCTCCAGGTTAAAGGTGAGGTGTAAGCCTGGCATGAAGTGCTGAAAAGTGTATTGATGGGCTGTGCGATGTTGATCATCCCCCTGCCGCTGAGACGTCTTATCACCGGTTAAACCCGCTTAAGCGAAACCGTTTAATTAAAATTACGCATCCCGCTTATTCACACTACTTATTTCACTCACTTCATCAACATATCAATTACAAGTAAGCCATTTATATTATCAAATAGTTATTAAAACTGCTTTATCGGAGATAACGATTCATTTCCTGATAAAACTTTACGTAAGAAATGCGCAGAAAAAGATAAGTTATTTTAAACTGCCCCGAAGATAAAAGGGGGATGTTATGAATGAGCGTAAATATAATGAAAGTGTGATCGTCTCTGTCACTGAGTGGATTGATAACAATCTCGATCAGCGGTTAAGCGTTGATGATATTGCGGAGAAAGCCGGATATTCAAAATGGTATTTACAGAAATTATTTGCCCGCTATCACAATGAAACGCTGGCGCGTTATATTCGCAAGCGCAAGCTGGCTGCCTGTGTCAATGATTTAAAAAATAGCCGTACGCCAATTATTAGCCTGGCGCTGAAATACCATTTTGAAAGCCAGCAATCTTTCACCCGCTCATTTAAACAGGTGATGGGATGTACGCCGAGCGTCTGCCGTCGGCGTCAGCTGGATGAGGCGACGTGCCAGCAGTTATCTGAGGCCGCCAATCCCTGTGCGCTATGCCGCTACGCTCAGCCTGAAACCCGTGAAAAAATCAGCAGCGGAATAAGCCAGAATATCACCTTATCCGCCCATCACTATGGCACGTCTGACTCAGCCCGTAGCCTGTGATGATCAGATATCGTCCGGTTGATAATATTGCACACCGATCTGAATTCGCTCACGGCCCTGCGTGACGCGATGACGATTGGTGTCGCGCAGCGAATAAACGCAGCCGCAATATTCCTGCTGATAAAAACTTTCGCGCTTGCTGATTTCAATCATCCGCGCCGATCCGCCGCCCTTACGCCAGTTAAATTCCCAGTAAAGCAGGTCAGGATAATGGGCCGCCGCACGCACTCCGCAATCATTAATCTGCTGCATATTCTTCCAGCGTGAAATACCCAGCGAACTGGTGATCACCGGAAAACCATTTTCATGGGCATACAAGGCAGTACGTTCAAAGCGCATATCAAAGCACATGGTACAACGCTCGCCGCGCTCCGGTTCCCATTCCATGCCGCGCGCCCGTTTAAACCAGTCATCACGGTCATAATCAGCATCGACAAACGGCACACCAAATTTTTCTGCAAAACGAATATTCTCCTCTTTGCGCAGCTCATATTCTTTGAGCGGATGAATATTTGGGTTGTAGAAATAAATGGTGTAGTCAATGCCGGATGCCAGCATCGCTTCCATCACTTCACCGGAACAGGGGGCACAGCAGGAGTGCAAAAGGACTTTTTTGTGGCCGCCAGGTAAGGGCAGCGGCTGGCGCTGATAAGGCTGAGACATAAGCACCTTCAATCATTGGCTGAAAAACCGCAGTGTAATAGCGCACGCCACCGGTTGCAAAATTTCCCGGGCAGGCGGAGCTTTTGCCTATTTGTGCGCTGTTATCAGTCGGCGCGCTGACAGCCAGGCCGCGCGCCGCCGGGCTGCTGGCGCCGTTCCCGCCGATGGCCAGGCTGCGGATGTTTAAACTGTGACCGGTAACACACTGCCCTCGACTATGTTTACATAACATTAACAATATTGACAAAGTTTCAGAGCAAGGAGAGAAGCATGGCTGCAGCAAAGAGATCGGGGGATCGTCAGAACCGCTTTACCTGGTTCGTCTGTTTTATGGCCGCGCTGTCCGGCCTGTTATTTGGCCTGGATATTGGCGTGATTGCCGGCGCGCTGCCGTTTCTCGCCAAAGATTTGCAGATCACTAACCATCAGCAGGAGTGGGTGGTCAGTTCAATGATGTTTGGTGCCGCGCTGGGTGCGCTGGGTGCTGGCTGGATGTCATCAAAGCTGGGACGCAAGAAAAGCATGCTGGCCGGTGCCACGCTGTTCGTGATCGGTTCGCTGTGGTCGGCGTTTTCACCGGATGTCGAATCGCTGGTCTGCGCCCGGGTAATGCTGGGCCTGGCGGTCGGCATCGCCTCTTATACCGCCCCGCTCTATCTGGCCGAAATTGCGCCTGAGCGTATTCGCGGATCAATGATTTCGATGTATCAGCTGATGCTGACCACCGGCATTGTGGTGGCGTACCTCTCCGATACCGCCTTCAGCTATAGCGGTAACTGGCGCTGGATGCTGGGGATTATCGCTATTCCGGCAGTGATCCTGTTTGTCGGCGTGCTGTTTCTGCCCAACAGCCCACGCTGGCTGGCCGCGCACGGTCGCTTTAACGAGGCGCAGCGGGTGCTGGATCGGCTGCGCAACACCAGCGAACAGGCCCGCCAGGAGCTGGAAGAGATCCGTGAAAGCCTGCAGGTGAAGCAACGCGGCTGGTCACTGTTTCGTTCTAACAGCCATTTCCGTCGCGCCGTGTGGCTTGGCATGCTGTTGCAGATTATGCAGCAGTTCACCGGCATGAACGTGGTGATGTATTACGCGCCGAAAATCTTCAATATCGCCGGTTTCTCCAGCACCAGCGAGCAGATGTGGGGCACCGTTATCGTCGGCCTGGTCAATATGCTGGCGACGCTGATTGCCATTTTCCTGGTTGACCGCTGGGGACGTAAACCGATGCTCACCACCAGTTTTCTGGTGATGGCGATCGGCATGGGCGTGCTCGGGACATTACTGCATCTGGGCGTGGAGACTGACTTCCGCAAATATTTCGCCATTGCCATGCTGCTGATGTTTATCGTCGGTTTCGCGATGGCTGCCGGTCCGGTGATCTGGCTGTTGTGCTCAGAGATCCAGCCGCTGAAAGGGCGTGATTTCGGCATTACCGCCTCGACCACCACCAACTGGGTCGGTAACATGGTTGTCGGTGCCACTTTCCTGACCATGCTCGATCAGCTGGGCAATGCCAACACTTTCTGGTTCTACGGGGCGCTCAATCTGCTGTTTATCGTGCTGACCATGCTGCTGGTGCCAGAGACCAAGCACGTAACGCTGGAGCATATCGAACGCAACCTGATGAAGGGCAAAGCCCTGCGTGATATCGGGGCGTAACCGCCCCGCAGAGGGTTACCATTGCAGCGTTTTACCGCTGTAATCAATGTAGTGATGACCGCCGCGGCCCTGCCAGGCGGTCAGCTGCCGGACAATACCCTCAGCGCTCTCCTCAACGGTTAACGGCGCAGCTTCACCGCCCATCTCGGTTTTTACCCAGCCCGGATGCAGCGTCACCAGCGTGCCGGCCTGGGCTTCAACCTCCTCAGCCAGCGACCGGCTCAGCATATTCAGCGCCGCTTTGCTGGCGGAATAGAGCGGCATGTCAGCGCGCGGGTTTTCGCTCAGGCTGGCCAGCTGTGATGAGGTGATCGCCAGCACTCCCTTCTGCTTGCTAAGTAGCGGCAGCAAAATTTCGGCACTGCGTACCGGTGCCACCGCATTGGTCAGAAACAGCTGAGCCAGCTCCTGCGCCTCACTCTGCGCCAGCGTCTGGTGCGCCGGACCAAAGATCCCGGCGTTAATCAGAATCGCATCAAACATCTGTCCGGCGAGCTGGCCTGCCAGCTGCTGCACTGCCGACGATTCGGTCATATCCAGCGCATGCCACGTGACGCCCGGCTGTTCTCCCTGCGCCGGGATGCCGCTGCGATGCGTGGCGGTCACCTGCCAGCCCTGGGCGGCAAACGCCTGCACCACCGCCAGTCCAATACCGCGTGATGCGCCGATCACTAATGCTTTACCTTGCTGAGCCATATTGATTCCTCATTGATGATGTCATCTATCAGCTTAACGGCAAATCCGCCCTGCCAGCAGCCGCAGGTGCTATTTCGTCCGGCAACCGCACAACCGGTAAAATGCGCCCGGCGAGCAGGTAAACCGGCCAGGCACTTTTCCCTGATGGTTTCCCATCAATATTTCGCTTTATCTTTTACTTTTAACCGGTTAGAAGATATCGATTGAGTGGCAGGCTGCGCGACGTTCGTCCGCTTTTTTCACGTGGAGTCTGAATGAAAAAGCTCACCTTAGACACGGTGGCAAAAATGGCCGGCGTCGGCATCGCGACGGTTGATCGGGTGCTGAATGAACGTGGCGGCGTGTCGCTGGAAACCACCCGCAAAGTGCTGAAAGCGGCACGCGAAGTCGGCCTGAAGCGCCTGCTGCCGGAGGAGTATCAGCATCCGTGGCAAATAGAAGTGTTCCTCAGCAACAACGGTTCTTCGTTTTTCCAGCAGCTGACCGCCCACTTCAGCGACGTCGCCAGCCAGCTCGGCTATCGCCGTCTTAAGCTGCACAAAACCCTGGTGACCGAAGCGCAGCCCGAAAAGCTGGCGCAGAGCATTATTGCCCGCAGCGCCAATCGCGACGGCATCATTGTTTTCGCCCACGATTCGCCACCGATCTATCGCGCACTGGCGCTGTGTCGCAGCCGTAACGTGCCGGTGATCACCATCGTGACCGATCTGCCCGCCGCCGATCGCCTGTGCCATGTCGGTATCGACCAGTATCAGGCGGGACGGACAGCCGGTTTGCTGATGAGTAAAACCAGCCATCAGCCCGGCGATATCGTGATGGTCAGCGGCCGTTTCGATTACCAGGCACACCGGCAGCGCATCGCCGGTTTCCGCGAAGTGATGAGCCAGCGCGCACCGCAACGTCACCTGCGTGAAGTGCTGCTTGGTCAGGACGACCGCGGCACCATCCGCAGCCTGCTGGCGCGTAATCTGACCCAGTCGCAGGCGATTGCGGGCGTCTACAATACCGGCATGGGCAATACTGACGTCAGCGAAACGCTGCGCGCCCATCAGCTGCTGGGCCGCTGTACTTACATTACCCACGAGCTTTATTCAGTGACCCGTCAGCTGCTGCTGAATGATGAAGTGGCGTTTACCCTCGATCAGCACGCCCGGCAGCACGCCCGGTTGTCGATTGACCTGCTGCTGCGGCATCTGGAAACCGGTTATCAGCCGGATGTCTATCAGCAGGGTAAAGTCGCGTTCCGGCTGTTTACGGCGGAGAATATGGTGTAACCCCTCACGCATTAAGGGGCCAGCACAAAGGTTACTGCGGCGGCTCCCGGCTCTCATCATCCGGACTCTGGCCGTCATCGCTGCCCTGGCTCTTCTCGACTTCCTGCGGATGACCCATCGACAGCGCAGTGGCGCTGGCCGGGTCAAACAGCGACAGGCTTTCAATCTGATCGACCATAATCACTTTACGAAATGACATCGCGTCTTTGGGCGTAGAGTCCAGCGTGATGCCGTGCTCGGCGTACCACTTGCTGTAGTTATGCTCTACCGCCAGCTTCAGCGTTTTGCTGTCGCGATAGCCGCTGAGCATCGGGATCAGGACGATATTTTTGGTGCTCTCATACTCAAAGGTCGAGGCGTGCACCATCCCGATGTAGATGCGGCGCGACTTGAGCGTAATCCACGCCAGTTCACCCTCTTCCATGCACTGAAACAGCAGCTGCTCAACGCCATTCGAGCGCGACAGTTGCTGATAGAGATCTTTACGCCCGGAGACGTTAAGTCGTGCACTGCCCGCCCAGTTCGAGCGATACAGGCAAAACAAAATGGCAAACGCCAGCATGATCACAATCGGTGCCTGGATGCCGAGGAAGCTCCAGTTCATAAACTCCATCTGCCATTTGAGATGGACGCCCGGGATCATCTGTACCGCGTTGGCAATAGCAGAGATGGCGAGCAGCAGTAACCAGACAATGCCGGTGGCAAACACGCCCTGCAAAACAAAAATACAGCCGTACAAGGCAACCAGAAAATAGACATCCCAGCCCGACGAGCGGCGGATTTTAAAGCGGCTATTCAAATCGCGGCTGGTGTACCAGTAACCACTGACCATTAACACCATGAATATTGCGGTACCCACCTCAGACTCCCTTTAACGTATTCACATGGCGGGCAAAATCTTCGTGCACTTCTTCACTAAGGGTGTTGACCGAGATATTGCCGTTCTCGTCAATGATGATGCGTTCACCTTCAGCGATGGAGTCGTTGATGTCCTGGCGGGACATGATCTGCAGAAATTTCTCGGGACTGGCAAACAGCGATTTAACAAATTTGAACATGGCGATCCACTTATCGGGTTTAAAAGAGAAAGTATGTGACCGAAACGGCACTCTCGCCTGGTTAATTTCAGGTGAAATTTCTTAAAATCAATTAATTAGCGAAGCGGTTAGTGTTCATCTCTGGCCGCATTTTGCTGAAATAGCCAACATAACCAGTAGATTGGCGGTGTCGTCTGCCCTTTTTCAGCGTAGCAGTCTGTGACCGGGCGTCATCCCTTCCTCGCCGGTTAGCGCTAAGCTCAATCTTTGTCAGCTTACTGTCACCCCTGTATTGAGGAAGATTCAGATGAAACAACGCACGTTAGGTCGTACCGGTCAGCGCGTCTCCGAAATTGGCTTTGGCGCATGGGCGATTGGCGGGAACTGGGGAGAAGTCAGCCAGCAGGATGCCGAGGCCGCGCTGCACGCTGCCCTGGATGCCGGCATAACCTTTATTGATACTGCCGATGTGTATGGTGACGGCCGCTCTGAAAAGATTATCGCCGGGGTGCTGAATCAGCGCGGCGGTGAGCGCCCGTTTGTGGCAACCAAGCTGGGCCGGCGGCTGTCGCCGCACGTGGTGGACGGTTATAACGCCAGCAACCTCAATGCGTTTGTCGACCGCTCGCGCGAGAATCTGCAAACCGGGACGCTGGATTTAGTGCAGCTTCACTGCCCGCCAACCGAGGTTTATTACAATCCGGAGGTGTTTGCAGTGATGGATGAGATGGTTGCCGCCGGGAAAATTCGCCATTACGGCGTGTCGGTAGAAAGAGTCGAAGAGGGGCTGAAGGCGCTGGAATTTCCCAACGTCTCATCTATTCAGCTGATCTACAACATCTTCCGCCAGCGTCCGGCGGAACTGCTGCTGCGTGAGGCAAAACGGCGTAATGTCGGGATTATCGCCCGCGTCCCGCTGGCATCAGGCTTGCTGACCGGGAAAATGGGCCCGGACAGCCAGTTTGCCGCCGACGATCACCGCGCCTTCAACCGCAATGGCGAAGCCTTTGATAAGGGTGAAACCTTTTCCGGCGTACCGTATGAGGTGGCGCTGGAGGCGGTAGAGGAGATTCGTCGTTACGTGCCGGGCGACATCAGCATGGCGATGCTGGCGCTGCGCTGGATCCTGATGAACGACGATGTCAGCGTGGTGATCCCCGGCGCGAAAAATCGCCAGCAGGCTGAAGACAATGCCCGCGCCAGCAGCGTTGACGCGCTGTCTGACGAGACCATGGCGGCGCTGAAGCAGATTTATCAGGCGAAGATCGCCCCTTACGTGCATCAGCGCTGGTAGTCGCGCGATTTACAACGCCTGGGCGCACGCCCAGGCGGAACTCCACGCCCACTGGAAGTTATATCCCCCCAGCCAGCCGGTCACATCCACCACTTCACCAATGAAATAGAGGCCCGGTACCGTCCGTGCTTCCATGGTTTTCGAAGAGAGCTGGGTGGTATCCACGCCGCCCAGCGTCACTTCAGCAGTGCGATAGCCTTCGGTTCCGTTTGGCTGAATACGCCAGGCGTGCAGCGTCTGCACCAGCTCCGCCTGCTGCTTGCTGTTGAGCTGCTTCAGGGTGATATCGGGCACCACCTTCAGCGTTTGCAGCACCTCCACCAGCCGTTTCGGCAGAATTTTTGCCAGGCTGTTCTTCAGGCTGAGGTTCGGATGCGCCTCACGCTGAACGGTCAGAAAGGCGTCGAGCGGCGTGGCAGGCGACAGATCGATAGTGACGAACTCACCCGGCAGCCAGTAGCTGGAGATCTGCAACACCGCCGGGCCAGAGAGTCCCCGATGGGTAAACAGCATCGCCTCTTTAAAGCGGGTGCCATCCTGCGCGTCGATGGTGGTCTCCAGGGCCACGCCGGACAAAGTCTGTAGCTGTTCCAGCAGCGGCTTATGCAGGGTAAACGGCACCAGCGCAGCACGCGTCGGGAAGACGGTCAGACCAAACTGTTCAGCAATTTTATAGCCAAACGGCGATGCGCCCAGGCCGGGCATCGACAGACCGCCACTGGCGATGACCAGTTTTTCCGCCTGAACCGTGCTGCCGTTGAGTTGCAGGGTGTAGCCGCTGTCGTCACGCGTCACGCTCAGCACTTCACTGCGTAACCGCAGCGTCACCTGGCCCTTTTCGCACTCGGCCAGCAGCAGATCGACAATCTGCTGAGCGGAATCATCACAAAACAGCTGGCCAAGGGTTTTCTCATGCCAGGCTATCTGGTGACGATTGACCAGATCGATAAAATCCCACTGGGTATAACGCGCCAGCGCCGACTTACAGAAATGAGGGTTATGTGACAGATAGGCCGCCGGTTCAGTGTAGAGATTGGTGAAGTTGCAGCGCCCTCCGCCCGACATCAGGATCTTACGTCCCGGCTTTTTGCCGTTATCCAGCAGCAATACGCGACGCCCGCGCTGTCCGGCCTGGGCGGCACAGAACAGCCCTGCGGCCCCGGCACCAATGATGATAACGTCAAACTGTTCCACGGCGGTTTACTCACTTAATCGGAAAGGCGCAGATTGTAGTGATCTGCTCACTGAGACGCCAGCGTCAAAAATTTGCCGTAAATGTGTCATAATGTAACTGACTAATATCTGGGCCTTTTTCCCCCTTTAACCCGGCTACGTTACTGCTAAAGGTCAAATTAAGGCTATATTTTCCTTTCCCATACAGCACGTTGTCGCGGATAATGCGCCGCGTTCATGTCCTCCAAAAATGGCGTAACGTTTATGCTACATCTGTTTGCTGGTCTAGACCTCAGTACTGGCCTGTTATTGGTTCTTGCCCTGCTGTTTGTATTGTTTTACGAAGCAATCAACGGCTTCCACGACACGGCCAACGCAGTTGCGACGGTCATCTATACGCGTGCCATGCGTGCCCAGCTTGCTGTGGTTATGGCAGGCGTCTTTAACTTTTTTGGCGTGCTACTCGGTGGATTGAGTGTCGCCTATGCCATTGTTCATATGCTCCCCACCGATCTGTTATTAAATGTTGGATCGGCTCACGGTCTCGCCATGGTGTTTTCTATGCTGCTGGCGGCGATTATCTGGAATCTCGGCACCTGGTATCTGGGTCTGCCGGCATCCAGCTCCCATACCCTGATCGGCGCCATTATTGGTATCGGTCTGACCAACGCCCTGATGACCGGTACCTCGGTGGTTGATGCACTCAACATCCCGAAAGTGCTGAACATCTTCCTGTCTCTGATCCTGTCGCCGATTGTCGGCCTGGCGATCGCCGGTGGCCTGATCTTTATTCTGCGTCGTTACTGGAGCAGCACCAAAAAGCGTGCCCGCATCCATATGACGCCAGCCGACCGCGAAAAGATCGACGGCAAGAAAAAGCCGCCGTTCTGGACCCGCATCGCCCTGATTGTTTCAGCGATCGGCGTCAGCTATTCGCATGGCGCGAATGACGGCCAGAAAGGCATCGGTCTGATTATGCTGGTGTTGATCGGCGTGGCTCCGGCCGGCTTCGTGGTAAACATGAATGCCTCGGGCTACGACATCACCCGGACCCGCGATGCGGTCAATCATCTGGAGCAGTATTATCAGCAGCACAACGCTTCGCTGACGCATATCATCCAGATGGCGCCGCCTAAGCTGCCGACGCCGGAAGAAGTGCCATCAACCAGCCCGCAGGAGTTCCACTGTGACAGCGCCCGCGCGTTACAGGCGGTTCAGCGCGCACAGGTGCTGCTGAATAATCTGCAAAGTTACGATCAGCTGACGGTGGATCAGCGCGGCCAGATGCGTCGCCTGCTGCTGTGTATCTCAGATACGGCGGACAAAGCGGCCAAGCTGCCGGAAACGACCCCGGACGATCAGCGCTTCCTCAATAAACTGAAAGGCGATCTGCTTGGCACCATCGAGTATGCGCCGGTCTGGATTATCGTTGCGGTTGCGTTAGCGCTCGGCACCGGCACCATGATTGGCTGGCGTCGTGTTGCCACCACCATTGGTGAGAAGATTGGTAAAAAAGGCATGACCTATGCACAGGGAATGTCAGCCCAGGTCACGGCAGCGCTCTCTATCGGCGTCGCCAGCTATACCGGAATGCCGGTTTCGACCACCCACATCCTCTCTTCGTCAGTCGCCGGTACCATGCTGGTTGACGGCGGCGGATTGCAGAGCCGGACCATCAAAAACATCGCCATGGCGTGGATCTTCACGCTGCCGGTATGTATTGTGCTGTCAGGTTCGCTCTACTGGATTGCCTTAAAACTGGTGTAATGCCAGCGAGATCAGAGGGCGACGCAAGTCGCCCTTTTTAATGCCAGATCGCCATCGCCACCAGGCTGATCACCACCAGTCCGCACAGCGCGCTGGTCAGCATAAACTGTCCCCTTACCCGCTCGCAGCGACGAATAAATTCGTCATCATGATGATCAAGATAGCGTTTCGCCCAGATATAGGTCACCAGTCGCACCTGTTTGCTGGGCTGGCCGTGAGAGGTGAAAAACCCCGCCCCGTCGACATACTGATACAGCAGCGGATCGCAACCGCGTAATACCGCCAGCAACGCACGCAGAGAAGAAAAATAGCGCGCCATATTCACAATACACACCACACAAAGAGCCCAAAAAAGCGCAATAGTACTGATCATATTCTCCCCTCCTGGCTGGAGCCGCAGGAACAGACGCAGCGGGAAAACGCTGAGCACGCCCACAGAAATAGCCAACCTCTGAATCACCCAACTGCGATAGTGTTCTGAACGCCTGGGCGGTAACAAACCAGACCGCCTTTTTTCAGTGTAGGAGAAATGTTTAAATTTTTTCCAGCGATGAATTTCGTTTGGCGCGAGTAAAATTACCGCATCGTTGATCTTATTCACAAGCCAGGCGGCAACGGCAGCATTTGCCCGCAGAGAAGGCTATACTCAGAGACATAACAACATGACCACCTGCACCGCAGGTACACACTTTGGTGGCGCTCATCGCCCGCTCGCGCAAAGGATTTCGCTAAGCTGTGACGCGGCAGGAACCCCGGATGCCATCCTTAATCTCGTGAAAGGAGTTTTATCATGGCTTATAAACATATCCTGATTGCAGTAGACCTTTCTCCCGAAAGTCAGTTACTGGTGGATAAAGCCGTTTCGCTGGCCCGCCCTTACGACGCCAAAATTTCCCTGATTCACGTCGATGTGAATTATTCCGATCTCTACACCGGCCTGATTGATGTCAACCTGGGCGATATGCAGAAGCGTATTTCTGAAGAGACGCACTCTGCGCTGAAAGGTCTGTCTGATTCCGCGGGCTACCCGATCAGTGAAACCCTGAGCGGCAGCGGCGATCTCGGCCAGGTGCTGGTGGATGCGATTAAAAAGTATGACGTCGATCTGGTGGTGTGTGGTCATCATCAGGACTTCTGGAGCAAGCTGATGTCGTCGGCGCGCCAGTTGATCAACACCGTACATATCGACATGCTGATTGTGCCGCTACGCGATGAAGATGAAGCCTGAGTGACGTGCAGGACCCATAAAGCCGGCTGATTGCCGGCTTTTTTATCGGGTTAACTGACCAGTGGGGGATAGATATCGAAGCGATGGCTTTTGGTCACCACCGCCGCCTGGGTAACCACGCCTGCCAGCGGCGGCGCATAGTCGGGCCGCTTCACCACGATCCGCTTCTTTGCCAGCCGACGGGCCGGTTCCAGCAGCGCGTCAGCATCCTCATCGGGACCCACCAGCGACTGAAATACCCGCATCTCTTTTTTCACCATCGCGCTTTTCTGCCGGTGAGGATACATCGGATCGAGATAGACCACGTCCGGCTGCGGGGTGATATCGCTCAGCGCCTCGGCGCTGGCGGCGTGAATCAGCGTCAGGCGCTGACGCAGCCAGCCGCCGATTTCCGCATCCTGATAGCCGCGCTGTAAACCGTCTTCCAGCAGCGCTGCCACCACCGGATGGCGCTCCAGCATCCGCACCCGGCAGCCCAGTGCCGCCAGGACAAAGGCATCACGCCCGAGTCCGGCCGTGGCATCCACCACATCCGGCAGATAGTCGCCTTTAATGCCCACCGCTTTTGCCACGGCTTCACCGCGACCGCCGCCAAAGCGACGACGGTGCGCCATTGCACCTGAGACAAAATCGACAAAGATGCCGCCCAGCTTCGGCTCATCCCGCTTACGCAGCTCAAGATGCGTCGGGGTTTGTACCAGCGCCAGCAAGGCATTTTCGTCGTGCTCCAGCTGCCAGCGCTGCGCTAAACGTGATAAGGCGCCGTCTCCGGCGCCTGATTCATCGAGCAAACAGATTTTCACGTAACGACTTATCCCTGAATGCCGTAATGTTCCAGCATGGCGTCGAGCTGCGGTTCACGGCCGCGGAAGCGTTTGAACAGCTCCATCGGCTCTTCGGAACCGCCACGCGTCAGGATATTGTCGAGGAACGACTGGCCGGTTTCGCGATTGAAAATGCCCTCTTCTTCAAAGCGTGAATAGGCATCTGCCGCCAGTACATCCGCCCACAGGTAGCTGTAGTAACCGGCCGCATAGCCACCGGCGAAGATGTGGCTGAAGGCGTGCGGGAAACGGCCCCATTCCGGGCTCGGCACCACCGCAACGCGGCTTTTCACTTCGCGCAGCGTCTCAAGAATCCGGGCGCCTTTAGCCGGGTCAAATTCGGTATGCAGACGGAAGTCGAACAGGCCGAACTCCAGCTGGCGCAGGATGAACAGCGCCGCCTGGTAGTTCTTGGCCGCCAGCATTTTATCCAGCAACGCCTTCGGCAGCGGCTCACCGGTCTCGTAGTGGCCAGAGATGAACGCCAGCGCATCCGGCTCCCAGCACCAGTTTTCCATAAACTGGCTTGGTAATTCGACCGCATCCCACGGCACCCCGCTGATGCCGGAAACGCCAGGCACTTCAATCCGGGTCAGCATGTGATGCAGGCCGTGACCAAACTCATGGAACAGGGTGATCACTTCGTCGTGGGTGAACAGCGCCGGTTTGCCCTGCACCGGGCGGTTAAAGTTACAGGTCAGGTAGGCGACCGGCTTTTGCAGGCTGCCATCGGCTTTACGCATCTGACCGACGCAGTCATCCATCCAGGCTCCGCCGCGTTTGTGTTCACGCGCATACAGATCCAGATAGAAACTGCCGCGCAGTTCGCCGGTTTCATCGAACAGATCGAAGAACTTCACGTCAGGATGATAAACTTCCACATCGGTACGCTGTTTTGCCGTGATGCCGTAAATACGCTTAACCACTTCGAACAGGCCAGCCACCGCACGGGATTCCGGGAAGTAAGGACGCAGCTGTTCATCGCTGATGGTGTAGAGGTGCTGCTTCTGTTTTTCACCGTAATAGGTGAGATCCCACGGATTAAGCTCGGTCACGCCGTGCTCTTTTTGCGCGAAAGCGCGCAGCTGCTCCAGCTCTTTTTCACCCTGCGGACGGGCGCGCTCCGCCAGATCGTTAAGGAAGTCGATAACCTGAGACGGGCTTTGCGCCATCTTAGTCGCCAGCGATTTATCGGCGTAGGAGTCAAAGCCCAGCAGTTGCGCCAGTTCATGACGCAGCGCCAGCTCTTCCGCCATGATCGGGCCGTTATCCCATTTACCCGCATTCGGCCCCTGATCGGACGCGCGGGTCGCGTAGGCGCGATACATCTCTTCGCGCAGCGCGGCGTTATCGCAGTAGGTCATCACAGGCAGATAGCTGGGGATATCCAGCGTCAGCAGCCAGCCTTCCTGACCTTTGGCTTCCGCCTGGGCTTTGGCCGCAGCCATCGCGCTTTCCGGCATCCCTGCCAGATCGTTTTCATCGGTGATCAGCTTGCTCCAGCCCATGGTGGCATCAAGCACGTTGTTGCTGTAAGCCGATCCCAGTTCGGAGAGGCGGGCAGCAATTTCGCCGTAGCGCTGCTGTTTATCTTTCGCCAGGCCGATACCGGAGAGTTCGAAATCACGCAGTGCATTATCGACCGCTTTCTTCTGCGCCAGATCCAGCGCGGCGTACTGGTCACCCTCTTTCAGGTTGCGGTACGCCTGATACAGGCCTTCATGCTGGCCGACCCAGGTGCTGTATTCAGACAGCAGCGGCAGCGTCTGCTCATAGGCTTCACGCAGTTCCGGGCTGTTTTTAACCGAGTTCAGATGACTGACCGGAGAGAAAATGCGGCTCAGACGGTCATCGCTCTCCGCCAGCGGCTGAACCAGGTTGTCCCAGCTATAGGGTGCGCCTTGCGCCACCACTTTTTCGACCATCGCGCGGCAGTCATTCAGGACTTCCGTAACGGCAGGAACCACATGTTCAGGCTGGATGGCAGAAAAAGGGGGAAGCGTAAAAGATGTCAGTAGCGGATTGGTCATAGCGCAGTCCTTTATTGATGTGTGGGGCGCGATGGGTCGCGCAACGCAATCTAAGTAACATGCGGCTAAGTGTAGCGAAAATCAATGGGGCCTGGCTTCGCTGCGGAAGAAACGAGCGGAATGCGATCGCCGATCGACCGGCAGAATTTGCGTTGCATCAAAGCGCAGCCGCTGCGGTTAGGGTGTAATGCCGCCGTTGCGACAGCTGCCGGCTTTTCACCTGCAGCGTGCGGCCCCGGCGGGATTAGTTATCATGCTTTCGACCCATCGGCGGGACATCCCTGATATAATCGCCCGCTTAATGGTTCTCATGCTGTTCCTGCGTCGGTTGCTGTGCGTCGTTCTGTGGGTAATACGTGAGGTAATAATTGGTATAAATTGATTTTCCATCAATTAAAACCTTATACATTCAACAGGATAAACAATGCTGAGTTATCGCCATAGCTTCCATGCTGGCAACCACGCTGACGTGCTGAAGCACACCGTACTGAGCCTGATCATCACCGCACTGAAAGAGAAAGAGAAACCGTTCTTTTATCTCGATACCCACGCGGGTGCCGGACGTTATCTGCTGAGCGGTGAACACGCTGAGCGCACCGGCGAATATCTGGAAGGTATCGCCCGCATCTGGCAGCAGCCGGACGCGCCAGCCCTGCTGCAACCCTACTTCGACGCCATCCGTGCGCTCAACCGTAACGGGACGCTGCGTTATTACCCGGGTTCGCCGCTGATTGCCCGCCATCTGCTGCGTGAAGATGACCGTCTGCAAATGACCGAACTGCACTCCAGTGACTATCCGCTGCTGCGTAACGAGTTCAGTAAAGATAGCCGCGCGCGCGTAGAACGCGGTGACGGCTATCAGCAGTTAAAAGCCAAACTGCCGCCGCCATCCCGTCGCGGTCTGGTTCTGATCGATCCGCCGTATGAGATGAAAAGCGATTATCAGGCGGTGGTGAAAGGGATTCAGGAAGGCCATAAGCGATTCGGTACCGGCGTCTTCGCGCTGTGGTATCCGGTGGTATTGCGTCAGCAGATCAAGCATATGCTGCGCGATCTGGAAGCGACCGGCATTCGCAATATTCTGCAGATCGAACTGGCCGCCCGTCCCGACAGCGACCAGCGCGGCATGACCGCATCCGGCATGATTGTGATCAATCCGCCGTGGAAGCTGGCTGCCCAGATGAACGAGCTGCTGCCGTGGCTGCATAAAAAACTGGTTCCGGCTGGCACCGGCCACTTTGTGGTCAACCAGATCGTACCCGAATAACTCTCTCTCCTTTTACGCCGCACACTGCCGGTGCTGCGGCGTGGTACTGCAGGTCTGTCACCATGTGGATCATATTGGCTGGCGCGCTAGCCGCGCTGCAACCGGCCCGGCGGCTGGCACTATTATTACTGGCGCTCGCCACGCTGCTGGGGTTTTATCAGGACGTACTGGCGTGGCCCGCGCTGCTGCTGTTCGCGGTCACCGCCGGCGTGGTGGCATGCCGTATTTACGATCGTGACCATCATCGGCGGCAAATGCTGACTGAAGCGGTGCTGGTGCTGATCGCCATCGGGTTATTCCTCCATCTGTTTCCGGGTTTTGATAATCCACGCAAACTTGATGACGTGCAGGTCGGCGCCCGCAGTGTGGCTTTCGGCTTCTCGTTTAATTTCGATAAAGCGCTGATCCCCTTTGTGCTGCTGGCCTGTCTGCCGACGCTGTTTCGCGCCCCGGCCAGCCCGCCGCGTTATAAGCTGCTGGCCGCGCTGGCGCTGGTCGCCGCCGTTCCGCTGCTGTTATACAGTGCCGTATTACTGGGTGGATTAGCGTTTGAACCGCACTTCCCGGCCTGGCTTGGCACCTTTATGCTCGCCAATCTGTTCTTTGTATCGCTGGCGGAAGAGGCGCTGTTTCGTGGTTATCTGCAGCAGAAATTAACGCTGGCACTGGGCGGCATACCCGCGCTGTTGCTGAGTGCGCTGCTGTTTGGTCTGGTGCATCTGAGCGGCGGTCTGTTGCTGGTGATCTTCGCGACCCTCGCCGGGCTGCTGTATGGGCTGGCGTGGCACTGGAGCGGCCGGTTATGGATTTCGACCGCCCTGCATTTTGCCCTCAACATCACCCATTTACTGCTTTTCACTTATCCCGCACTGCATCATTAAAGAGTAAACACCGCCAGATCATAGGCCAGCTCGGTAGCGGGAAAAATGGTCTGGCATTCAGCCAGCAAGCGGGGCATATCTTTCGCCAGATAGCGTGAACTGAAGTGCGTGGCGATCAGCCGTTTTGCGCCGGCGCGCTTCGCCACTTCCGCCGCCTGTAAGGTGGTCGAATGGCCACGTCCGTTGGCTTTCTCAATCATCGCCGCTTCCAGCGTGGTTTCATGCACCATCAGATCAACGTCCGCCGCCAGCTGTAATGCCACCTCAGTTGGCGCGGTATCACCAAAAATCGCCAGCGTTTTACCTTTAATCGCCGGCCCCAGATAGTCCGCGCCATTGATTACCCGGCCATCCTCCAGCGTCACGGTTTCGCCCTGCTTCAACTGTTGATACCACGGACCACGCGGTACGCCTTCGGCCTTCAGGCGCGGCGCATCGAGAAAACCCGGCTTATCGTGCTGCTCAATCCGATAACCCAGACATTCCAGCGTATGATTCAGCGGCCAGGCATTGATGCGGAACTCACCGTCATCCAGCGTCCAGCCCGCCTCAATCTCAACAATAGTCAGCGGATAATCAGTGTAAGAGCCACTGATCGACAGCGCGGTTTCAAGGAAGACTTTTAAACCTTTGGGGCCATACACGGTCATCGGCGTGGTCAGCCCGGCCATAGAACGGCTGGTGAGTAAGCCTGGCAGCCCGAAAATATGGTCGCCATGTAAATGGGTGATGAAGATCTTATCCAGCTTGCCCGGTTTCAGGTCGGAACGCATGAACTGTAGCTGGGTCCCTTCGCCGCAGTCGAACAGCCAGCTTTCGCCACTCTGCGCCCGGGTAAAGGCGATGGCGGTCACGTTACGCTGCAGGCTGGGCGCACCGCCGCCGGTGCCGAGAAAAGTAAGGTGCATGGTATGCTTCCCTGTCAGTGTGAGAAAAAACAGAACCCTATTACAATCATAGGCGCAAACTTTGCGTCAATTCGACCCGCAGCGTTACACTCTATGCCAATTTTTCATGCAACCGGATGGATACTTCAATGACCCGACATTTCGACTATCTCGCCATCGGCGGCGGCAGCGGCGGCATCGCCTCGATCAACCGTGCGGCCATGTATGGCCAGAAATGCGCCCTGATTGAAGCCAAAGAACTGGGTGGCACCTGCGTTAACGTAGGCTGCGTGCCGAAGAAAATCATGTGGCATGCTGCGCAAATTGCCGAAGCTATCCATCTGTACGGGCCGGATTACGGCTTCGATACCACCGTTAACCGCTTCGACTGGGCCACGCTGGTCAAAAACCGCAGCGCCTATATCGATCGTATCCACACCTCTTACGACAACGTGCTGGGTAAAAACAAGGTTGAAGTGATCAAAGGCTTCGCCCGTTTTGTCGATGCGCACAGCGTCGAAGTGAACGGCGAGATCATCACCGCTAACCACATTCTGATTGCCACCGGTGGCCGTCCCAGCCATCCGTCGATTCCGGGCGCTGAGTACGGGATTGATTCCGACGGTTTCTTTGAGCTGGACGCGCTGCCGAAGCGTACTGCGGTCGTCGGCGCGGGTTATATCGCCGTTGAGCTGGCGGGCGTGGTGAATGCGCTGGGATCGGAAACCCACCTGTTTGTGCGCAGGCATGCTCCGCTGCGCAGCTTCGACCCGCTGATCACCGACACGCTGGTTGAAGTGATGAACAGCGAAGGCCCGACGCTGCATACCGAAGCGATCCCGAAAGCGGTAATCAAAAACGACGATGGCAGCCTGACGCTGCAGCTGGAAAACGGCAGCGACTTCACGGTGGATTGCCTGGTATGGGCGATTGGCCGTGAACCGGCCAATGACAGCCTGAACATTGCGGCGGCGGGCGTAGCGCTGGACGAGAAAGGCTACATTAAGGTCGATAAATTCCAGAACACCAACGTGTCAGGCGTTTATGCGGTCGGTGACAACACCGGTGCGGTAGAACTGACGCCGGTGGCGGTGGCAGCCGGCCGTCGCCTGTCTGAGCGCCTGTTTAACAACAAGCCGGACGAGCATCTCGACTACAGCAACATTCCGACGGTGGTCTTCAGCCATCCGCCGATTGGCACCGTCGGTCTGACCGAACCGCAGGCGCGGGAACAGTATGGCGACGACCAGGTGAAAGTGTATAAATCGGCGTTCACCGCCATGTACACCGCCGTCACCCAGCATCGCCAGCCGTGCCGGATGAAGCTGGTCTGTGTCGGTGCCGAGGAGAAAATCGTCGGTATTCACGGTATCGGATTTGGCATGGATGAGATGCTGCAGGGCTTCGCGGTGGCACTGAAGATGGGGGCCACCAAAAAAGACTTCGACAATACCGTGGCGATTCACCCGACGGCAGCGGAAGAGTTCGTGACCATGCGCTAGCCGCCACGGCTGAGTAATTCAAACAGGCGACCCCGGTCGCCTGTTTTTTTTTGCCTGCGACAGGCCCAGCGGTGCAGGCCTGCACCGCCATGGGGCAATTCAGCTTACGCGATCCAGCCAGCGCACATAAGCCTGATCCCATAACGCCGCGGGCGTCCCGGCCTTGCCAAGCCCGAAACCGTGACCGCCTTTACTGATCTGAATCAGCTCGACCGGCACGCGATTGCGGCGACAGGTGTCGTGCATCAGTTCGGTGTTAAACGGATTCGAGGTGTGGTCATCTTCAGCCTGCGCCAGAAAGGTCGGCGGATACTGGCGGGTGACGTAATTCTGTACCGACCAGTTCGCTTCATCCTGTGGCGTGGCGTTTTTGCCGACCATCATCAGATGGGTATTGGTGTGCTGGTAGGGGGCTTCCAGCGTAATCACCGGATAGATCAGGCCAACGCTGTCGACTTTTGGCACCACCTCATCCAGCGGATCGATGGCCGGGTAAGATTCAAAGTTAGGGCGCGCGGCCGCCATGCCCAGCAGGTGTCCCCCGGCCGAGAAGCCCAGCACGTGGACCTTACGCTCAAACGAGCGCACCAGCCGAATCGCGCGCTGTGCATCCTGCAGCGGGGCAAGCCGGCCGGCCTGCCACTTCTCATGCGGCAGGCGGTAGCTAAGCACATAGGCGGTGTAGCCGTTGGCATTCAGCCAGCGCGCCACCGGCCAGGCTTCGCGTCCCATGCCAATCCAGCGGTAGCCGCCGCCGGCAGCAATCAGCACCGCCTCACCGTTAGGATTTTCCGGTTTAAAGCGCTGAATCGCCGGGCTGACAATATTCGACCACGAGCCGCTGGCATTAACATGAAGTTCGCCCGATGGGCCGCCGCCGCCGGGCGGATCATCCGGCCAGAGAGGAATAATGTCATCGCGGGCAAATAATTTGCCGGTGGTCATGGAGAGCCCAAGCGCTCCCGTGCCGAGAATAAAGCGTCGACGCGTAATCATGATGCCTGTTAAGTGATATCAAAACGCTCAGCCAGCTATTGCGGCGGGCTGCAGAAAAAGTGTGATGCAAGTCTGGTGCCAGACGCTGGCGATTATGTACGCAACGCGCTGCCAAAATCCATAAAAAAACGCGCCCGGACGGCGCGTTTTTGCCTTGAAGGAAGGAATTAATCTTCCTGCTGGAACTGGGCCATTACCGCCTGCTCACACTGCTGCTCATTGACGCGCAGTTTGGCGCGCTCGTCATCACCCAGTTGCAACCAGGCGCTGGCCACTTCACGCGCGGTATCTTCATCAAAACCGGGCTGATTCATCGCCGTCGGTGACTGGCTGCGCGCCACGTAAGATTTCATCTGCTCAACATATTGATCGGCACTGGCGACCTGTTTTTCGCTGCTGACAATGTGACACAGCTGGCTGGCATAGACATTCTGTTCACTATCGTCCGCCGCCAGGGCGCTGCCAGAGGCCAGTACGCTCAGCAGCAGTATGTGAGTCACTTTCATTCTCTACTCCTGTTTTCGGGTTAAACCTTGCGCTGAAGGGCTTCCAGACGCCTTTGACGCCAGTTTAGCAGGGGTGACACGGTTATGCCGTGTATTACCACGCTGCAGACCACCAGGGTTAACGCCATATTGGTCATAATCTCCATCTGCGGCCCTTCCATCCCGTGCGTCCAGGCGTAGGCGATGTAGTTCAGACTGCCGATGCCGCGAATACCGAGCCAGCCAATCAGCAGCCGCTGCCCCATCGGCAGGCCAGCGCGTAGCGTAACCAGCCAGACGGCCAGCGGGCGCACCACCACAAACAGCACCAGCCCCAGCAGCACGCCATAGATGTTCCAGTGCTGCGCCAGCGTGACGCCCAGCACCACCATCATGCCCGCCGCCAGTAACCGTTCAATGGTGTCACCAAACGACAGCGCGTCACCCACCACAAAGCCTATCGACTTCACCATGCTGTTATTGCCCTGATGCGCCAGTCGCTTATTCGGATTGACCAGCGCCTCGGAAGGCAGCACCCGCTCATCCTCTGACAGATCCTCGGGCTGATGGCGACGGAACACCCCCAGCTCAGCGCGGCGCAATCCCAGACCCGCGGCAAAGGCCGCCAGGAAACCCGAGGCACCCAGCCACTGCACCAGCGAATAACTCAGCGCAATCAGCGCCAGTGCCAGGAAATCGTTGGGCGCCACGTCGCCATTGGCGTTTCGCAATTTGGTGGCCAGCACGCCAATTAAGCGGCCCAGGCCAAAACCGATCGCCAGACCGCCGCCGATTGCCCAGATCACCTCTTTCGCTCCCCAATGGGTCAGCAGCGATCCGCTCAGGCTTTCGCCATTGAACAACAGCAGGGCCAGCACCAGCAGCGGCAGCGCCGAGCCATCATTCATCCCGGCTTCGCTGGAGATGGCAACGCGCAGCGAATCGTCATCCTGCGCATCGTTGACCGAGATTAAGCTCGCCAGCACCGGATCGGTTGGGGCGACAATCGCACCAAACGCCAGCGCAATCGGCCAGTCCAGCCCCACCAGCCAGTGCGCCAGCAGTGTCATCGCCGCTACCGTCAGCAGCATGGCCGGGAAAGCCAGCCGCAGGCCGGTATGCCAGCAGTTATTCTGTAGCGGCAGACGCAGCTTCAGGCCGGTAATAAACAGCGAGGCGGCCATGGTGATTTCAGTAATATGCGCCACCGCTTCTGAATGGGTGACGATATCGATGTGCAGCACGTCAAACGCCCACGGCCCACATAACATCCCGGCGATGAGAAACAGGCCAAAAGAAGTTACCGGCCCCCGGTGTATCCAACCGGAAGCCAGTGACATCAGCAGCAGCAGGCCGCCTGTCGCGGCTGTCCAGGCTAAAAAGCTCATAACACTCCAGATTATTTCGGGTTTATGTCTAAGCCTGGCACATTTTTTGACGGCCGCAGAAATCAGTTTTTCAGATGGCGGCTGGCGAAGCGCACCGCAAGACTGGCCGCGCCAGCCAGCGTTGACAGCGCCACGACGCCGTTCCAGCCCCAGTGCGCCAGCGCCAGGCTCCCCAGCGCCGCACCGCTTGCCATGCCGATAAACACCACGGTAAACAGCAGCGCATTCAGGCGACTGCGCGCTTCCGGCGCCAGGCCATATACCAGCGTCTGATGCGCCACCAGCGTCGCCTGTACTCCTAAATCGAAACCGATGGTGCTGACCACAATCAACGCCAGCTGAGCCGGCAGCGGCAACAACGGCAGCAGGAACATCAGGGCAAACGAGACGGTCACCAGCGCGGCACCGGCCTGGGTCACTCTGGCCGGACCGATGCGGTCGGCGAAGCTGCCGGCCAGCGGCGCGGCCATCGCACCGGCCGCACCGGCTAAACCAAAGGCCCCGGCGACCGCACTGTCGAGGTGAAAACGCTCACTGAGCATTAACGCCAGCGTTGACCAGAAGGCGCTGAAGCCAACCGACAGCAGCCCCTGGGCCAGCGCGGCACGACGCAGCGTCTGATGATGACGCCACAGATGCGCCAGCGACAGCAGCAGACGCGGATAGCTGACCGACGTGCCGGGCGTAAAGCGCGGCAGCACCCGCCAGAGCGTCAGGCTGATCAGCAGCACCGCCAGCGCCGCCACCATATACATGGTGCGCCAGCCGAAGTATTCGGCCACCACGCCACTGATCACCCGCGACAGCAGAATGCCGACCAGTAGTCCGGTCATCACCGTACCGACCGTTTTGCCACGGCTGCGTTCCGGTGCCAGCGCCGCCGACGCTGGCACGATATCCTGCGCCACCGTGGCGGTCAGGCCGGTGACGAAACTGGCGATCAGCAACGCGCTCAGCCCGCCGGAGAAGCCACACAGCAGCAACGCCGCCACCAGCAGTAATCCTTTGATAAAAATAATGGTGCGGCGGTCATGGCGATCGCCGAGCGGCGCCAGCAGCAGAATGCCGAGGGCATAACCCGCCTGGGTCAGCATCGGCACCATGCCGACCGCGCCGACGCCGACGTTAAACTGCTTGCTGATGATATCCAGCATCGGCTGGCTGTAGTAAATCGATGCCACGCTCAGTCCGGCGCCTGCCGCCAGGGTAAAAACCAGCGGAGCGGGGAGCGTTTCGCTCGAAGAATGAGTCATACTGCGGGTCGCTGACATGGTGTGATCCTCATAAATGCGTAACGCTATTAGCGCACACTGCGGCCATACGCGGTAGACTGCCATCAGACAAAACTGTTATGCGTGGTACGTATGAGCAACCCTAATACCAGCGACCGCATCGAACTGATGCAGACCTTTATTCGTATCGTGGAGAGCGGCAGTTTATCGGCCGCCGCCGCCCTGCTCGGTACTACCCAGCCGACCATCAGCCGGCGGCTGCAAACGCTGGAGCAGCGGCTCGGGCTGAAGTTAATTCTGCGCACCACGCACGCGCTTAAACTCACCGATGATGGTGAGCGCTGTTACGCTCAGGCGCGGCAACTGCTGGCGACCTGGCATGCGCTGGAAGATGAGCTGACCGGGGCCAGCGACGATCCGGTCGGTACCCTGCGGGTCCGTGCGCCGCACGCATTTGGTCAGGATCAGCTGATCGCCCCGCTGGTCGACTACCTGCGCCGCTATCCGCGGCTCAATATTGAGTGGATGCTGAATGACCGCACGCCTGACTTTATGGCCGAGAATATCGATTGCGCCATTCAGGTTGGCGCGCCGACCGATCCGTCAGTGGTGGCGATTCTGCTGGCAGAAGTGCCGCGTATTGTGGTTGCGTCGCCCGGGCTGCTGGCCCGTCATCCGCCGATTGAGCAGGTTGAACAGTTGCGCGATCTGCCGTGGCTGGCGCTGACCAGCTTTTATCGTAATGAAGTCGCATTACAGAAGATCGACGATGGCCAGCCGGTTAACCTGGCGATTACCCCAAGGCTGAGCAGTGACAGCCTGTATGCGGTGCGTAAAGCAGCGCTGGCCGGAATGGGCGCGGCGATCGTGTCGTCGTGGGTGGTACAGCAGGATTTAGCCGAGGGGCGGCTGGTTCAGCTGACGCCGCAGTGGCAGGCCCCGCCGTTGCCGATCTGGCTGACCTATCCGTGGGCCAGCTACTATCCGGCCAGGCTGCAGCATTTCTTTACCATGATTAAAGCGGTGATGCCGCAGCTGGCGGGCACCCGGCCGGCCACGGCTGCACGCCGTCAGGCAGAGCCAGAGGAATAAGCTGCTGCTGCCGCAGGCAAAAAAAAGCGGGTGCCTGTGCACCCGCCTTCATCAGTGGCCTTTCTTATCACCACGCGACATATTGTCCAGCCAGCCCATCACAAAGGCAGAGAGCACAAACGTCAGGTGGATAATCACGTACCACATCAGCTTGTCGTTGGCGACGTTGCGCGCTTCCATGAACACCCGCAGCAGGTGAATCGAGGAGATGGCCACAATCGACGCCGCGACTTTGTTCTTCAGTGAGCCGGAGTCCATCTTGCCCAGCCAGCTCAGCTTCTCTTTGCTTTCGTCGATATCGAGTTTAGAAACAAAGTTCTCGTAGCCCGACAGCATCACCATCACCAGCAGTCCGCCAACCAGCGTCATGTCGACCAGCGACAGCAGCAGCAGGATCAGATCGTTTTCCGCAATGCTGAAAATGTTGGGCAGCAGGTGGAAAATTTCCTGGAAAAATTTGATGGTCAGCGCCAGCAGGCCGAGTGAAAGTCCAATGTAAACCGGAGCCAGCAACCAGCGCGATGCATACATCAGGTTTTCGGTAAAACGTTCCATAAATTCCCAATAATAATCAGACAGGTCGGGCAGTATAACTGATCAACTGTGAAGTTATTTCAGCCCTTCGTCAGAAATTTCCGGAACCGGCGGCAGCGGCAGCGACAGACGAAATACAGCGCCGCCTTCGGGCCGATTCTCAGCCCAGATCTGCCCGCCATGACTCTCAATAATGGTCTTACAGATCGCCAGTCCCAGCCCGACGCCCGGCACGGCTGACTCCTTATCTCCTCGGGTGAACTTATCAAAAATCCGGCTTAAATCCGCCTCTGCAATGCCGGGTCCGCCATCCCAGAGCGCAATCTCCAGCCGCGTCCCGGCACGCCAGGCACGAATCCCGCGCGGCGCGCAGTTACCGGCATACTTCAGGCTGTTCTCAATCAGGTTGGTAAAGACCCGCTCCAGCAGGCTGCTGTCGCCCTTGATCAGCACGATGTCGTCCGGCAGATCGAGCTGCACCTCGTGCCCTTTCAGCGACGGTGCCATGCTGCTCAGCGCCCCGCCGATCACCTCTTCCAGTGACAGCCACTCCTCACGCAGGTTCAGCCCGCCCGACTGAATGCGCGCCATATCCAGCATGTTACTTACCAGCCGGATGGTGCTCAGCGTCTGCTCACGGATCTGGCTGGCCTGCGGCACATATTTTGAGTTGTCATTGGCGAGGTCGAGCATCAGCATTTCCGCCTGGCCAAACAGCACGGTCAGCGGGGTGCGCAGGTCATGTGACAGCGCGGACAGCAGCGCATTGCGCAGTTGCTCACGCTCCGCCGACAGCCGCGATGCCGCCTCGCTGTGCGACAGCGCCATCCGCTCCAGCGCGTTGGCGATCAGCACGGTAAAGGTTTCCACCAGCCGTTGCTGCTCGGGGATCATCAGCTGACGCAGATTTTGCGGTTCCACCACCAGCAAGCCGCGACAGTGCGCGCCGCTTTTTAACGGCAGGATTTGATACGGCACCGCCGGTAAGGTGTCGGTTCCGGCACCGGCCGGCTGGCCTTTGCTGTAGCTCCACTTAGCGATGGCGCGGTCAGGCTCACTGGCGGGTAGCGCATCGCCAACCGGTTGCAGTTCGCCCTGCTCATCCGGCAGCAGCAGCAGACAGCGCGCCTGCAGGGTGGCGTCCAGCACCCGCTGACTGGTGGCGGCGATATCCTGCGGCGTTAACGCGCTGCCGAGCGATTTGGCCATCTCATACAGCTGACGCGCACGCTGCTCGCGGTAGCGCGCCACCCGCGCCTGATAACGCACCCCGGCCGTCAGGTTGCCGACGATCACCCCCACCGCCAGCATCACGCCAAAGGTCACCAGATATTGCAGGTCGGAGACCGCCACCGTGCCGGTAGGAGCCACAAAGAACAGGTCAAAGGCGAGGATATTCATCACCGTGGCGATCACCGACGGCCAGCGGCCATAGCGCAGCGCCACGATCACCACCGCCAGCAGATAGATCATCACACAGTTGGCCGGATCGAAACCGATCAACAGCGACTGGCCGGCAACGGTCACCGCGATGCACAGCACCAGCGCCATCATCACGCCGCGTAGCTGAATACGCCACTTGTCGCTGGTGACCCGGCCGTCCGCCAGCGGATGCGGCGCGTCGTGTAGCGGCTCATCCAGCGCCACCACCAGCAGATCGAGATCGGGGCCGAGCTGGCCGAGCCGTTCGGCAAAACTGTCACGCCGCCAGCGCCGCAGCGGACGACGGCCGGTTACGATTTTGCCGAGATTGTGTTCGCGCGCGTAACGCAGCACCGCTTCCGCTTCATCAGGCTCGGAGAGCGTGGCGGTCTCTGCGCCCAGCTCCTGCGCCAGTTGCAGGGTACGCAGGATCGCCCGCCGCCGCGCTTCCGGTAGCCGGTTCAGCCGGGGCGTCTCGACATACACCGCATGCCATTCACTGCCCAGCCGCGCCGCCAGCCGCGCAGCGGTGCGCACCAGTTTTTCACTGCCGGTATCATCGCCAATACACAACAGAATCGCATCGCGGGTGTGCCAGACGCGATCCCGTCCCTGCTGATCGCGCCAGGCGCGCATCTGATCGTCTACCCGGTCCGCAGTGCGGCGCAGCGCCAGCTCACGCAGGGCGAACAGGTTGCCCTTGCGGAAAAAATTCTCAATCGCCCGTTCGGCGCGGTCGCCGATATAGACTTTGCCCTCTTTCAGCCGCTGCCGCAGATCGTCAGGCGGCAGATCGACCAGCACCACCTCATCGGCGCTGTCGAAAAAGGGGTCGGGCACGGTTTCCCGCACCTGAATACCGGTAACGCCGCCCACTACGTCATTGAGGCTCTCCAGATGCTGAACGTTGACGGTGGTCAGCACGTCAATGCCCGCTTCCAGCAGCTCCTCAATGTCCTGCCAGCGTTTGGGATGACGCGAGCCCTGAACGTTGGTGTGCGCCAGCTCGTCCATCAGGATCACCGCCGGATGGCGGGCCAGCGCCGCATCAAGGTCAAACTCGGCATGGCGCGAGCGGCCGGTCGCCCGGCGCGGCAGCAGGGTTAAGCCGCTCAGCTGCTGCGCCGTTTCCGGCCGGTCGTGGGTCTCCACCACGCCGATCAACACATCCAGCCCCTGCGCACGCAGCCGTTGCGCCTCCTGCAGCATGGCGTAGGTTTTCCCGACGCCCGCACAGGCGCCAAAGTAGATTTTCAGCCGGCCGCGATGGCTGTCGCGGCTAGCCTGCAACAGGGCATCGGGATCGGGGCGCGTCGGTTCCTGATTCATAGGGTCCTTGTCGGCATTACAGATCGCTGAGCGCCAGGTTGAGCTGCAGCACATTGACCGTCGGATCGCCGAGGAACGGCATCAGCGGCCGGTGGGTCTGCTGATCAATCAGCGCCTCTACCTGGGCTAACGGTAACTGACGGCTGGCGGCGATGCGAGGGGCCTGCCAGCGCGCCGCGTCAGGTGAAATATCCGGGTCCAGTCCGCTGGCTGAGGCGGTCACCAGCTCAACCGGCACCGCGGCCGGTGCCTGAGGATTGGCGGCCCGCAGCGCGGCAACCCGTTCGGCGACGGCTTTATCCAGCGCCGGGTTACTGGCGGCCAGATTGCTGCCGCCCGACGCCAGCGGGTTATAGGGCCGATCGCCGCTAGCAGAGGGACGACCCCAGAAATAACCGAGCTGGGTAAAGTTCTGCCCAATCAGCGCCGACCCGCGCGCCACACCCTGTTTCTCCAGTAACGAACCGTTGGCCTGCGCCGGAAACAGCCACTGCGCCAGGCCGGTGGTGAGCAAAGGATAAACCACGCCGCTGATAACGGTAAGCAGCAACAACAGTAAAATCGCCGGACGTAACTGACTCATTTTCTTCTCCTCAGGCCATGCCTGACAGGACTAACAGCAAATCGATCGCTTTAATGCCGACAAACGGCACCAGCAGGCCACCCAGCCCGTAGATCAGCAGGTTGCGGCGCAGTAAGGCGGCCGCGCTCAGCGGGCGATAGCTGACGCCCTTCAGCGCCAGCGGAATCAGAAACACAATCACCAGCGCATTAAAGATTACCGCCGACAGAATCGCGCTGGCCGGTGAGTGCAGGTGCATCACGTTGAGCATGTTGAGCTGGGGATAGGTGGCGGCAAACGCGGCCGGAATAATGGCAAAATACTTGGCCACGTCGTTGGCGATACTGAAGGTGGTCAGCGAACCGCGCGTCATCAGCATCTGCTTACCGATGTGCACCACTTCCAGCAGCTTGGTCGGGTTAGAGTCGAGATCGACCATGTTGCCCGCCTCTTTCGCCGCCTGAGTGCCGGAGTTCATCGCCACCGCCACGTCCGCCTGAGCCAGCGCCGGCGCATCGTTGGTGCCGTCACCCGTCATCGCCACCAGCCGTCCTTCCGCCTGGTACTGACGGATCAGCGCCAGTTTGGCCTCGGGCGTCGCCTCGGAAAGAAAGTCATCCACCCCCGCTTCGGCGGCAATCGCCGCGGCCGTCAGCGGGTTATCGCCGGTGATCATCACGGTTTTGATGCCCATCTTGCGCAGCTCGGCAAACCGCTCTTTGATGCCGCCTTTGACGATATCTTTCAGCGCCACCACGCCCAGCACTTTCGCCCCTTCTGCCACCACCAGCGGCGTGCCGCCGGTGCGCGCCACCTCTTCGACCCGGGCGTTCACCTCGGCCGGGAACGCGCCATGGCTGGCTTCAATATGACGACGTACCGCATCGACCGCCCCTTTACGGATCAGCCGATCCTGTACGTTAACCCCACTCATCCGGGTCTGCGCCGAGAACGGAATGAAGCTGGCGCCCATGCTGCTGAGATCGCGTTCACGCAGGTTAAACTGCTGTTTCGCCAGGATGACGATGCTGCGGCCTTCCGGCGTCTCATCCGCCAGCGAGGCGAGCTGCGCGGCATCCGCCAGCTGCTCTTCGCTGACGCCCGGTGCCGGCAGAAACTGTGTCGCCTGCCGGTTACCGAGGGTAATGGTGCCGGTTTTATCCAGCATCAGCACATCAACATCGCCCGCGGCTTCCACCGCGCGGCCGCTGGTGGCGATCACGTTGGCACCGAGCATACGGCTCATCCCCGCCACGCCAATCGCCGACAGCAAGCCGCCGATGGTGGTCGGGATCAGACAGACCAGCAGCGCCACCAGCACCGTGACGCTGACCGGCGTCCCGCCCCACGCCGAGAACGGCCACAGGGTAACGGTCGCCAGCAGAAACACGATAGTGAGTGACACCAGCAGAATGGTCAGGGCGATCTCATTCGGGGTTTTACGGCGTTTGGCCCCCTCCACCATGGCGATCATCCGGTCAAGGAAGGTCTCGCCGGGGTTAGCGCTACAGGTAATCACCAGCCAGTCAGAGAGGATGCGCGTCCCGCCGGTTACCGAGGCAAAATCGCCGCCCGATTCACGGATAACCGGCGCGGATTCGCCGGTAATTGCGCTCTCATCCACCGATGCCCCCCCTTCCAGCACCTCGCCGTCGCACGGAATGATATCGCCCGCTTCCACCAGCACCGCATCGCCTTTGCGCAGCTGATCGGCCGCGACCTGCTGCCAGTCCGCGCCATAGCGCGCCGCCGACAGTTTTTTCGCAAAGCTGGTCTTTTTCACCCCTTTCAGGCTGCTGGCCTGGGCTTTACTGCGCCCTTCTGCCAGCGCCTCTGCCAGATTGGCAAACAGCACGGTGAACCACAGCCAGACCGCAATCGCACCGGTAAAACTGGCGCTGCCGTTCAGCTTGCCAGTCAGCATAGCCAGCGCCAGTAAGGTGGTCAGCACGCTGCCGAGATAGACCACAAACATCACCGGATTACGGAATTGCACCCGAGGATCGAGCTTTTTCAGCGCATCCCAGGCTGAAGTACGCAGCAGCGCCGCGTCAAATAACGCCTGTTGTTGACGACTCATGAGGATTGTCCCTGAACAAGTTGCAGATGCTCAGCCACCGGGCCCAGCGCCAGAGCAGGAATAAAGGTCAGCGCACCGACCAGCAACACGGTGCCGACCAGCAGCGCAATAAACAGCGGGCCGTGCGTTGGCAGCGTGCCGTTGCCCACCGGCTGCACTTTTTTCACCGCCATCGCACCGGCAATCGCCATCACCGGGATGATGATGCCGAAGCGGCCCAGCAGCATGCAGCTGGCCAGCAGCAGGTTCCAGAACGGGGTGTTGGCACTCAGTCCGGCAAACGCGCTGCCGTTGTTATTGGCCGCCGAGGAGACCGCGTAGAGCACTTCACTGAAGCCGTGAATGCCGGGGTTAGCCATCGCGCCCCGTCCGGCGTCGGTCATCATCGCCAGCGCAGTGCCGATTAACACCAGCGCAGGCGTCACCAGAATCGCCAGCGCGGTCATTTTCATCTCCCGGACGTCGATTTTTTTACCGAGGAATTCCGGGGTACGACCGATCATCAGCCCGGCGATAAACACCGCCAGCAGCACAAACAGCAGCATGCCGTACAGGCCAGCTCCGACGCCGCCGAACACCACTTCCCCCAGCTGCATCAGCCACATCGGCACCATTCCGCCCAGCGCGGTAAAGGAGTCGTGCATGGCGTTAACCGCGCCGCATGAGGCGGCAGTGGTGATCACCGCAAACAGGCTGCTGTTAAGAATGCCAAACCGGGTCTCTTTGCCCTCCATGTTGACCGCGCTGTCGGCGCCCAGCGTCAGCAGATGCGGATTGCCGCGCAGTTCTGCCCACATCACCACCGCCACCGCCACCACAAACATCAGCGTCATCGCCCACAGCAGCATGTGGCCCTGACGGCGATCGCGCACGCTTTCACCAAAGGCAAAGCAGAGCGCCGCCGGGATCAGGAAGATGCTCAGCATCTGTATCAGGTTGGTCAGCAGCGTCGGGTTTTCAAACGGATGAGCGGAGTTGGCGTTGAAGAAGCCACCGCCGTTGGTGCCGAGCATTTTGATCGCTTCCTGCGAGGCCACCGGACCCATCGCCAGCGTTTGCTGTGTGCCTTCCAGCGTGGTGAGCGTGTGGTACGGCGACAGCGTCTGGATGCTGCCCTGGCTGACAAAAATCAGCGCCATCAGCAGGCTGATCGGCAGCAGCACATAGAGCGTGATGCGCGTCAGGTCACGCCAGGCGTTGCCGAGCATCCCGCTTCCGCGCTGAGCGAATCCGCGAATCAGCGCAAACGCAACCGCAATACCGGTGGCCGCCGACAGGAAGTTCTGCACCGTCAGCCCCACCATCTGGCTGAAATAGCTCAGGGTGCTTTCGCCGCTGTAGGACTGCCAGTTGGTATTGGTCACAAAGCTGACCGCGGTGTTCAGCGCCAGATGCCAGCTCAGACCCGGCAATCCCTGTGGGTTAAGCGGCAGCGTGCCCTGCAGCAGTAAAATCGCCAGCAGCAGCGCAAAGCCGAGCGCGTTAAACAGCAGAATCGCCAGCAGATAATGCGGCCAGCGCATCCCGCTTTGCTGTGCGCCCAGCAGCCGCCACAGCGGCGCTTCGACCCGGGCGAACAGCGGCTTATCGGCAACCAGCGCCGCCAGGCCACGCCCAAGCGGTTGCGCCAGCACCATTAACAGCAGCAGATAACATCCGATGAGTAAAAAAGCATTGGCCGCCATCAGAAGGCCTCCGCATTTAACAGGGCATAGATCAGATAGCCCAGTAACAACACCACCAGCACAATGCCGGTTATTACGCCCACGCTCACAGGAACCTCCAGAGGTTTGGATTTGCTGATTAGCTTGCGCGGCGGCGTATAAAGAAGGGGTTAAAATGCAGCGGGCGGGCGTAAAAATAGTGTAAAAATGGCGAAATATCAGGCGACTTCCAGCGCCCAGATGCGGTTGAGATCGACATTGCCCCATAGCGTGCTGTCTTCCGCCCCGACGATGCTGTCGGTACAGAAGCTATCGCCCAGGTCGAGCTCTTCCGGTTTGACTTCGCGCTGGGCGTGCAGCGACCAGAAGACGTGGACACAGGGCTTCATCAGCGATTTCTCACCCGCTTTGACCACCAGCGCCACCCGGCCTGATGCCAGCCGTACCAGTGAGCCGACCGGATAAATGCCGATGGTACGGACAAAGGCGTGCAGCAGGCCGTTATCGAAGTGGCCACGCCAGCTCAGCATGTGATGCATCGCCTCGGCGGGCGTCCAGCCGGTGCGGTAGACGCGCGTCGAGGTGATGGCGTCATAGACATCACACACCGCCGCCATGCGGGCATACAGCGAGATCTCCTCACCTTTCAGGCCGTGCGGATAACCGCTGCCGTCATATTTTTCATGATGGTGCAGCGCAATATCCAGCAGATCGGCATCGGCACTGGCCTCCATCAGCATCTGTGCACCGACGATCGGATGCTGACGCATGATGGTAAACTCGTCCTCGGTCAGCTTGCCGGCTTTGTTAAGGATCTCCAGCGGCACGGCCGCTTTGCCGACGTCGTGCAGCAAGCCGCCCATCCCAACGCGCCGCAGCTGGATCTCATTCAGCCCGAGCCTTTTCCCCAGCGAAATCATCAGCCCGCAGACCGCCATCGAATGCAGATAGGTGTAGTCATCGTGATTTTTCAGCCGCGCCACGCTCAGCAGTGCAGAGGGTTCACGCCGAATCGATCCGGAGATTTCATCCACCAGATCGATCATATAATCAAGGTTCAGGCTGTTACCGAGGCGCGCCTCGTTGAACATCGCCAGCACTTTGGATTTGCCCTGCTGAAAGATCTGCTGCGCCTGATCCAGCTCCTGAAAAAACGGCGTCCGGGCTATCGATCTTTTTGCCACAACCGGCGCGATCGGAGCCTGCACCGATCGATCGAGGTCGATCCACAACTGCTGGATCCCTTCGTTGCGTAACATAGCGATTTGTCGTGGATCGGTGATCAGCATCTGGTTGCGAATACGTTTGTCTTTTATCCACCAGACCTCCAGCTTGTGGATAAACATGCCTGGACGTAGTTCGTCAACGGTAATCAGCTTTATCACGATATCACTCCTTAATATCAGCGGGTGGTAAGGTGATATCGGCAGCTGCGCAAAATTTCTTCAGGCCGTTTTGTGCGGAGTGTGTGGTCGGAGGAGGCGGCATTCATCGGGGGGAGCCGGCGGGTCCACCGGTTGATGCGGGTACGATGGCGATGCCCGCCACGGCATCGCCTCTGGAGCGAGTGGCGCTAGATGACCGGAGTCAGCAACGATTTGCCAGCGGCGAACGCCTGCATGTTTTCGAACACCAGATCGGCCATCGCCGCCATAGTTTCTGTGGTGTTGCTGGCGATGTGCGGGGTGATCACGACCTTGTCGCACTGACGCAGCGCCGCAGGCACCTGCGGTTCCTGCTCAAACACATCCAGCCCGGCCCCGGCGATCTGTCCGCTTTCCAGCGCCGCAATCAGCGCCTGCTGATCGACCACGCTGCCGCGCGCAATATTGATCAGATAACCCTGCGGTCCCAGCGCCTGCAGTACCTCCGCGTTGATGATCTGCCGTGTGGCCGCCCCGCCAGGCAGGGTCAGCACCAGAAAATCAGCCTGCTGTGCCAGCGAGACGAGGCTGTCGTGACGGGTATAGGGCACATCCGGACGTGAGCGCGGGTTGTAGTAGTGAATCGCCATATCAAATGCCTGCGCCCGCTTCGCTACCGCCTGACCGATATTGCCCAGCCCGACGATACCGCATACTTTGCCACTCACCTTGCGGCTCAGCGGAAAACGTCCCTGCTGCCAGTGGCCGGCGCGGGTGAAGCGGTCTGCTTCACTGATGCGCCGCGCCACATCCAGCAGCAGCGCCATACCGAGGTCCGCGACACACTCATTCAGCACCTCCGGCGTATTGGTCACCGCAATGTTGCGCGCCCGGGCAGCCTCAATATCGATACTGTCGTAGCCGACGCCGTTACTGCAGATCGCCCTGAGATTGGGCAGCGCCGCAATCAGCGCGGCCGATGCGCCCATCACCGCATTGCCGCTGGTAACCAGCATGTCGATTTTGCCCCCCATTTCCGCCAGAAACGCCGCTTCGTCCTCCGCCTCCCACAGCCGAAAGGCGGTAAAAGTGTTTTCGATTTTCTCTATCAGCTGCGGTGGCAGAAACTTTCCCTTAATCAGCACATTACATTGCTTTAATGCCATCTTCTTTCCCCTGTTTTTCATACGATGCCGGACGTTCACTCTGCTCGCCGACCCGTTCAATCGGGCCCATCACCAGCAGGAACAGCAGTGCCGCGACCACACAGTGAGCGGCAACGAATGCCAGCCCGATGCCGTAGCTTCCGGTCAGGCCGACGATGATGCCGAACAGCAGTGGCGTGGTGAAACCGGCGATATTGCCGATGCCGTTAAAGATTGAGCCCGCCAGGCCAACCGCTTCTTTCGGTGCGGTGTCGCTGATAACCGTCCAGGTACCGGCACCCGCCGCCACCCCTTTGCCAAAAAAGGCAAACGACATCACGGCGATAATGCCGACGTTGCTGGGGATTATCGCCGCCAGAACCAGGCTGGCCGCCATCAGCATGCCGACGATATAAGGCGTTTTGCGCGCCCAGGAGACGCTCCAGCCGCGGGCGATCAGTTTGTCCGAGATATAGCCGCCGCTGATGCCGCCGAGGAAACCGAACACCGCCGGCGCAATAGTGGCGAAACCCGCCTCCATGATGTCCATGCCCCGCGCCTGCACCAGATAGATCGGAAACCAGGTAATAAAGAAGTAGCTCAGCGCGATAATGCAGTACTGACCGAGGTAGGCGCACCACAGCATGCGGTTGGTCAGCAGCTTTTTGAACATCGCTTTACTGACCGGTGGACGCGCCCGAAGGGTCTGTTCGGCGTCGATATCCACCAGCCCGCCGCCGTTAATAATGTGCTGCAGTTCGGTTTCCGATACGCCGGGATGGTTACGCGGCTCCCGCATATAAGCGGCCCAGACAAACACCGCCAGCACGCCGATACCGCCCAGCACAAAGAACGGCCACTCCCAGCCGAAGCGCGATACCAGCCAGCCCGACAGCGGCGAGAAGATGGCAACGGCGAAATATTGCGACGAACTGAACAGCGACGAGGCGCGACCCCGCTCTGCGCCGGGGAACCACATAATGACCACCCGCGCATTGGCCGGAAAGCTCGGGGCCTCAATCAGTCCCAGCAGAAAACGCAGGCCGAACATCAGCATCAGTGCGCCGGTCAGGCCGCTGGAGAACTCGCCGACAAAGCCCATCGCCAGCGTCGAGATCGACCACAGCGCCAGCGTCACGCCATAGACCTTTTTGGCACCAAAGCGATCGAGAAACAGCCCGCCGGGGATCTGCCCGATCACGTAGGCCCAGCTGAAAGCGGAGAGGATCAGGCCGAGCTGGATCGCCGACAGCCCAAACTCCTCTTTAATGGCCGATCCGGAGATCGACAGGATCGAACGATCGGCGTACGCCACCACCGAAAGCAACAGGATCAGACACAGGATCCAGATGCGGACATGGGTAGTGCGGGTGGTCATTTTGTCTTTAACCATGAGGTGAATTCCTTAAAAATCGGCCAGTTATGCCGCGAGGTTTTTTTCAGGAATACCGCTGAGATTCCCCTGTTGAGGAAATATAGGTAGGAGGCTAACCATTGGTCATTGTGCGAATGTTGAGATCGCTGACGCTGATTTAGCTTAATTCTGGCAACCGCCACAAACAGCAGTGCGGCGCTGCACAAAAGCAGAAAAAGCCGCCGCGCTGTGCAGAAGAATGTGCGCAGGATCGAGGAATTAGCGCCAGGCGACAGCTATGGCTGCGCTATTTTTCCGCAAAATGTGGCCTCGCCTGCAAGTGTGAAAACGCCCGATTGTCAAACTCTGCCGCCCTTCGTAGGCTGCAAATGATCGCATTTATCCACTTTCTAAATAAATGAAAAATAAATTCCATCCTTTCACCTCTGGGAGTCTGCAATGAAAAAAAGTGCATGGGCAATGCTGTGTCTGCTGTCGCTCTCCACCCCGGCGCTGGCAGAGAAAATTGGCGTCTCAATGGCCTATTTCGATCAGAACTTCCTGACCATCATCCGTCAGGCGATCGATAAGGAAGCCAAAGCGCGCAAGCTGGATGCGCAGTTCGAAGATGCGCGCGGCGATGTCGGCCGTCAGACCGATCAGGTGCAGAGTTTTATCAGCGCCGGGGTGGACGCCATCATCGTCGATCCAGTGGACTCGGCCAGTACGCCCGCCCTGACCCGCCTGGCGCAGCAGGCCCACATCCCGCTGGTCTATGTTAACCGCACGCCGGGCGATAAAACTCTGCCGCCTGGCGTGGTGTTCGTCGGTTCAGATGAGCGTGAATCCGGCACGCTGCAGATGGAAGCGCTGGCAAAGCAGGCCAACTATCGCGGCAACGTCGCCATCATGATCGGTAACCTGACCGACGCCGGCGCGCTGCAACGGACGCGGGATGTGGAGCAGGTGGTGGCGAAATACCCCAATATGAAAGTGGTGCTGAAGCAGACTGCCAACTACGCCCGTAATGAAGGCATGGATCTGATGCTCAACTGGCTGTCGAACGGGGAAGATATCGATATTGTTGCCGCCAACAACGATGAAATGGCGATTGGCGCCACCATGGCGATCGCCCAGGCGAAGCCGAAAAAAACCATTCTGGTCGGCGGCATTGATGCCACGCCGGATGGCCTGAAAGCGCTGGCGAGTGGCAAATTAGCGGTGACGGTGTTCCAGGACGCCGTGGGTCAGGGTAAAAAATCGGTAGAGGTGGCGCAGCAGATGATCAAAGGTGAAAAGGTCGATTCCCACCAGTGGATCCCGTTTGAACTGGTGACGCCACAAAACAGGCAGCATTATCAGGATAAAAATCCGTAAGGCAGGCTGGCGCGGCCGTGATGCCGCGCCATCGGTCACGGCTGATGCAGTAATTTCGCCATCACGACGACATCATGCAGCTTACCGTCACGCAGCGCCGCCTGGCGCAGCAATCCTTCGCGCTCAAACCCCAGACGATGATAGAGCCGGAGCGCCCGTTCGTTGTCGTGGAACACCTCCAGTTGCATGCGGGTGATGCCGAGCCAGTTACGGGAATAGTCGAGCGCGGTGCGGATCAGCTTTTCGCCTACGCCGCGGCCGCTGAATGCCGGATCCACGCCCAGCCCGAAACTGATGCTGTGGCGGGTGCGCGGTTTATTGTCGACAAACAGCGTCAGCTCACCGGCCATCTCCCCGTCGATTTCCGCCACAAACGCGATATAACCTTCGGCATCCATTTTCAGGAACTTTTTCTCCCAGGTCGCGACGCTGGGAAACGGTAGCTGTAGCGTCCAGGGGTAGACATCAGGATGGCTGTAGAGCCGCTGATAGGCGGCGGCATCGTGAGGCTCTCGTCCCCGGATGGTAATTTCCATATTTTCTCCTGTTAGCCGAACGGGTTTGATGCACTAAGCTGTACCTCTTCATCGGACGGAAAGAGTACTGCTATGTTGTATCGCCGTTTTGAACGTTTTATCAATATTTTTCATGATGCTCCCAGCGATTCGCCCCCTGCTACGGTCTGGTCCTTTTACGCCTACTATCTGCGTCAGGTCTGGCCGAGTTTTGCTGCCCTGCTGCTGGTCGGACTGGCGTCAGCGCTGATCGAAGTGGCGCTGTTCAGCTACCTGAGCCG
This sequence comes from Pantoea sp. AN62, assembly GCF_050432985.1. Taxonomy (NCBI): domain Bacteria; kingdom Pseudomonadati; phylum Pseudomonadota; class Gammaproteobacteria; order Enterobacterales; family Erwiniaceae; genus Pantoea; species Pantoea sp. AN62. The sequence goes on from NZ_JBNPYB010000006.1 coordinate 227,378, forward strand.
CATTATCGACCTGGTGAATCATTCGACGCCCGCCACCCTGTTCAGCGATAACTGGCCGCTGCTGCTGTGGATGGGCGCGGTGGCGCTGATCCTGCGACCGATTTTCATCGCCCTGCACGACATGCTGGTGCACCAGAGCATCAGCCCGAGCATGACCAGCATGATCCGCTGGCAGCATCACAACTACGTGCTGCGTCAGAGCCTGAACTTCTTTCAGAACGATTTTGCCGGCCGTATCGCACAGCGCATTATGCAGACCGGCAGTTCGCTGCGGGATTCATCCGTACAGCTGGTCGACGCCATCTGGCACGTGCTGATCTACTCCGTCACCTCGCTGGTGCTGTTTGCCGAAGCGGACTGGCGACTGATGATCCCGCTGGTGCTGTGGATTCTGGCCTACAGCGCCTCGCTGCGTTTCTTTGTGCCGCGCGTCAAGGCGCGCTCGGTGGTTTCATCAGAAGCGCGCTCTAAGCTGATGGGAACCATCGTCGACGGCTACACCAATATCACCACCATCAAACTGTTTGCCCATAGCGATCTGGAGCGACAATACGCACGCGAAGCGATTCAGGAGCAGACCGACAAAACCCAGCACGCCAGTCGCATGGTCACCAGCATGGATCTGACGCTGTCGGCGCTGAACGGCATGCTGATTGTCTCGACGTCCGGACTGGCGCTGTGGCTGTGGAGCCAGTCGCTGATTAGCGTCGGGGCGATTGCGCTGGCGACCGGTCTGGTGATCCGTCTGGTGAACATGTCTGGCTGGATCATGTGGGTGGTGAACGGCATTTTCGAAAACATCGGCATGGTACAGGATGGCCTGAACACCATTTCTCAGCCGCTCAGCGTGCAGGATGCACCCGGCGCGAAGCAGCTGAAGGTGACACGCGGCCAGATCCGCTATGAAGATGTGCGCTTTGACTACGGCGGCGGACGTCAGGTGATTAACCAGCTCAACCTCGATATCAAACCCGGCGAGAAGATTGGCCTGATCGGCCCGTCCGGCGCCGGTAAATCGACGCTGGTTAATCTGCTGCTGCGGCTGTATGACCTGAACGGTGGCCGGATTGTGATTGACGATCAGGATATCGCCACGGTGACTCAGGAGAGTCTGCGCAGTCAGATCGGCATGATCACTCAGGACACCTCGCTGCTGCACCGTTCGATACGTGAAAATCTGCTCTACGGGCGTCCCGATGCCAGTGAAGCGGAGTTGCAGATGGCGATTCGCCGCGCCCGTGCTGACGAGTTCATTCCGCTACTCTCCGATCCGCAGGGCCGTACCGGGCTTGATGCGCACGTCGGGGAACGCGGCGTGAAGCTGTCAGGCGGTCAGCGTCAGCGGGTGGCGATTGCCCGCGTGCTGCTGAAGGATGCGCCGATCCTGATCATGGATGAGGCGACGTCAGCGCTGGATTCGGAAGTGGAAGCGGCGATTCAGGAGAGCCTGGAGTCACTGATGCAGGGCAAAACCGTCATCGCCATTGCGCACCGTCTGTCGACCATCGCGAAGATGGACCGGCTGGTGGTGCTGGATAAAGGCGGGATTGTCGAGACCGGCAGCCACGCTGAGCTGCTGGCGCGCAACGGCTTGTATGCGCGCCTGTGGCAGCATCAGACCGGCGGTTTTGTCGGCGTCGATTAATCGCCGCGTCGGTAAGGCAAGGCGTCGCGTGCTTCTTCGGCCCAGCCGCGCACGCCTTCCCGCTCCTGCTGCAGAAAATCCGCCACCGCATCGCGTAAGCCAGGATGCAGCAGATAGTGCCAGGAGTGGGTAATCTGCGGCTCAAAGCCGCGTACCAGCTTGTGTTCGCCCTGCGCACCGGCATCAAACCGCGTCAGGCCGTGCTCAATCGCAAAATCCATTCCCTGATAAAAACAGGTTTCGAAGTGCAGCCGATCGAACTCCGCCAGGCAGCCCCAGTAGCGACCGTATAACGCCTTCTCATCCCGCAGGTAGAACGCCATCGCCGCCGGTTGCTGCTGCAGGCGTGCAATCACCACCATGATGTTGTCCGGCATCCGTTCCGCCAGCAGGCTGAAGAAATCCCGCGTCAGATAGGGCTGCTGACCGCGCACCGCGTAAGTGTTGGCGTAGCAGGTGTAGACAAAATCCCACTGATCTTCGCGCAGCCGATCGCCACGGTAGCGCTCGAACACAAAACCGCTTTGCATCACCTGTTCACGCTCTTTGCGCAGCTGTTTACGCTTACGCGACATCAGCGTGTCGAGGAAATCCTGAAAGTCCCGGTAGCCGCGGTTGTGCCAGTGGTACTGACAACCGAGCCGCGCCAGCCAGTCCGGCTGTTCGGCCAGCAGCTGGTTGGCCTGCGCATCGGTAAAGTTAATGTGCGCCCCGCTTAACCCCTGCTGCTGCAACCTTTCCGGTAACGCCGCCAGCAACTGCGCCGCAGCCACGCTGTCGCCCAGCAGGCGCGCCCCGCTGACCGGGCTGAAGGGAATAGCTCCCAGCCATTTAGGGTAATAGCGGATGCCGGCCCGCTGGCTGGCATCTGCCCAGGCGTGATCGAACACATACTCGCCCCACGAATTGCGTTTACGGTAGCCCGGCAGCGCGGCACGGGTGATGCCGCCGTCACGCCACAGCAGATGATCCGGCTGCCAGCCCGATTCGGGCCGCACGCTGCCGCTCTGTTCCAGGGTAAGCAAAAAAGCGTGGCGCAAAAAAGGCTGATCGTCAGGCAACAGCGCATCCCACTCGGCGGCGGCGATCTCCGCCAGCGAAGTCAGGTGAAACAGCGACATGAAAAACTCCAGACAGCAACGGGCGAACGATCAGTCAAGCAGGTTTTCTGCGCCAGCGAAAGGGTGAAGGCACGCAATGTGAAGGCTGCACAGCCTGCCCGCACGCCCTATACTGCGATTTTGCCTCCTGACTGGAATCGCCATGGATCGACTCGAGTGTGACCGGATGTTTGTCACGGTGCTGGAAACCGGCAGTTTTTCGGCGGCGGCGTTACGGCTGGGCACCAGCAGCAGCCAGGCCTCCAAGCGGGTATCGAAGCTGGAACAACAGCTTGGGGTTCAGCTGTTTAAACGCAGCACCCGCGCCCTGTCGCCAACCGACGTCGGGCGCAGCTATTACGAGCGGGTAAAAAACCTGCTGGATGCCTTTGATGCACTGGATGCCAGCGTGCGCGAAAGCGCCAATACGCCCACCGGCCGGCTGAAGATCAGCGCACCCGGCTCTTTCGGCACCGCCGTGTTGTCGCCGGTGCTGGTGGCGTTCGCCCGGCGCTATCCGCTGATTGAACTCGACGTCAGCTTTTCCGATCGTGCGGTGAACATCGTCGATGAGGGATTTGATCTGGCGATTCGCATCGGCAACTTAAGCGACAGCAGCCTGGTGGCACGTAAGATGGGCGAGGTCCATGTGCGCATCGCCGCGTCACCGGTTTATCTTGAGCAGTTCGGTAAACCGCAGCACTGGCAGGATATCCGCCAGCATCAGTGCATTATCGACACCAACTTTCGCGATCCGCTGCACTGGCCGTTTGCCGATGGCAGCGGCGAGATGGTCAGCATCCCGATTCAGGGCCGCCTGCGCTTCGCCAATACCGAAGCCTGTTTGCAGGCGGCGATTGCCGGGCTGGGCATTGCGCGACTGCCGGGGTTCATCGCCGCGCCCGCGCTGCGGCGCGGTGAGATCGTCCGATTGCTGGAGAACTTTGATATTCCGCCCCTCGGCCTGTTTGCTGTCTATCCGCCAGCCCGCCATCTGGCGCACCGGGCGCGCCTGCTGATTGACTTTCTCGCCACCCATTTCAGCGAGGTTCCGCCAGATTGATTCCGTCCATAATGGAATAAATGATTGTCTTTTTGGCTGGATTATCACTCATTCTGTCATCAGTTAAGCTACTGCTCAGATCAACAGAGGAGTGGCATCATGTTAGTAGCGGGGAAATGGAGTGGTGACTGGCATCCGGTGCAGGCTACCGATAAACAAGGCGGCTTTGTCCGTCAGGATGCCGGTTTCCGGCACTGGATCAGCCACGATGGTTCAACGGAATTTGCTGCGGAACCGGACCGCTATCATCTCTATGTGGCGCTGATCTGTCCGTGGGCCTCGCGCGCGCTGATCGCCCGTAAACTCAAAGGACTGGAATCGCTGATTAGCGTGACGGTGGTCGAGCCGCAGCTCGGCGCGCAGGGCTGGCGTTTCGGTGAGGCGACCGCTGCTGACCGCGATCTGCTGGACGGGGCGCACTATCTGCATCAGATTTACACCCGCGCCGCGCCCGATTTTACCGGCCGGGCCACCGTTCCGGTGCTGTGGGACAAGAAAACCGCCACCATCGTTAATAACGAGTCGGCTGACATCGTGCGGATGTTTAACAGCGGCTTCGGCGATCTGGCGGACAACCGTCTCGATCTCTATCCCGCCGCGCTGCGTGCAGAGATTGATGCGCTCAATGCCAGTCTCTATCCCCGGCTTAACAATGGCGTGTACCGCGCCGGCTTCGCCACCACCGCGAACAGCTACCAGCAGGCGTTCAGCGAGGTGTTCAGCCAGCTTGACGAACTGGAGTTGATGCTCAGTGATGGCCGCACCTTCCTGCTCGGTGAACGTTTGACTGAAAGCGATATCCGGCTGTTCGTCACCCTGATTCGCTTTGACGTGGCCTACCATGGCCTGTTCAAATGCAACCTGCGCCGGGTGCGCGATTACCCGTTGCTCAATCGCTATCTGAAAAGCATGCTGTCAGTCTCCGGCATCCGTGAGACCGTCAACATTGAACACATCAAACAGGGTTATTACTCGATTTCGGCGCTGAACCCGAACGGAATTGTTCCGGCAGGCCCGGATCTAAGCGAGTACGGTTTATAAAGCCCCTTTTTAAGGAACAGCAATGGCAAAAGCACTGGTGATATTTCTGCATGGCGTCGGCAGTAACGGCGACGATCTGGCACCGATTGGGCGTCACTGGGCGGCCTTATTACCGGATGTGGTGTTTGCATCGCCGGATGCGCCTGCAGCGTTTGATGGCGGTTTTGGCTATCAGTGGTTCAGCCTGGCCGGCGTTACGCCAGAGAACCGTCCGGCGCGGGTACGGGCGGCGCGGGCAGCGTTTGACGCCACTCTCAGCAACATTATCAGCCAGCACGGCTTCGCCGAACGCTGGCACGAGGTGGTGCTGGTGGGCTTTTCGCAGGGGTCGATTATGGCGCTGGATGCGCTGGCATCCGGCCGTTATCCGCTGGCGGGCGTGGTGGCATTTTCAGGGCGTCTGGCGTTTGACGGCGAGCTGACGCCGCAGCCTCATCTGCCGGCCATGCTGATCCACGGCCATGCCGATGAGGTGATCCCGTGGCAGGAGAGCGAATCCGCGGCTGCGCGGCTGAAACAGGCGGCAGTGCCGGTTGAAACCCTGTTTGAGCCAGCGACCGGCCACACCATTTCAGCACAGGGCGCTCTGCATGCCGCCGCGTTTATCGGGCAATGCCTGCAGGATTAAACACTACGACCAGTAGCGGCTTAATGCCTGCCACGCCTGCCGGGCAGCCACCTCAGGCGGCAGGCGTTTCAGCGTATCATTAAACACTTCAATGCCAACCGGACCCTGATAACCGGCACTTTTCAGCTTATCCACAAAGCGTCCGATGTCGATAATGCCGTCACCGGGTAGCAGGCGCTGATGACGCGCGATGTCGATCAGACTCTGCTTATCCTGCGGCGGAACGGCAGCCATATCACACAGTTGCACCTCGTAAATCCGCTCGGCAGGAATGCCATCCAGCTGTGAAGCGTCGCCGCCCAGCGCACAGATATGGAACAGATCGACCACCAGCCCGATGTTGGGCTGATCGAGACGCTGTAATCGCTGCCACGCCAGCGGCAGGGTGTTATCCACGCTGCACCACGCCATCGGCTCATACATGATGCGCATGTTGTAGCGCGCGGCTTCCGACGCCATCCAGCGCAGGTCATCATCAATCTGATCGGCGCAGCAATCCTCACGGGTACTGGCCGGAGCCTGAATGGTGTCACACCCCAGCGCCTGGGCAATGTGGATAAACTGACGCAGCTCTTCGCGCTTCTGCCCGCGCAACGCGCTGGGCGCGCCGGTGAAATCACGCAGCACCTGCAGATTGGTAAAGCCGGGTCCCTGCTGAGCGGCAATCCGGGCCAGCGCCGCGGCACCGCCGTCGCAGGCCTCCACGTCCTCACGCCAGATTTCGACCTGGTCAAAACCGGCATTATGCGCCGCCTGTAGCTTCTCTTCGGGCTCACCGTTTAACAACACCAGGTTAAGGAATGTTGGATTACGACTCATCTCTCTGCTCCTTAATCGTCCGGAATAATCGGTGAAGAATAATCAGCTGCAACGCCGCACACCTTGCGGCCTGGGAAACATCGCAGCTAAAACAGTATCTACCTCTTAAGTGTTATGGCATGCCGCAATTCACGGTCCGTCAGGCCAGCAGCGTCATCAGTGCGAAACCGGCAAACGCCATCAGCAGCGAGCCGATGACATGCACCAGCGCACTGGCCATCGCCCAGAGGTACTTACCTGATTGTAGCAATACCATTAATTCTGCCGTAAACGAGGAGAAGGTGGTCAGCCCGCCGCACAGGCCGGTGATGATCAATAGCTTCCACGCCGGGTCAATTTCCGGATGGCGGACAAACCAGGCCATCGCCGCGCCAATGATCAACCCGCCGATCAGATTAACCAGCAGCGTGCCGGGCGGCAGGTTGGGAAATAAAGCATTGAAACGTACCGCGAACAGCCACCGCAGCACACAGCCAGCAGAGCCGCCAATCATGACGGCGAACAACGGTTTCAACATGTCTTGCTCCTGATTGCAGATTTCACGCCGGGCTGAGGGGAGAGGCAGAGATAAACCGCGCCTGACACCTCAGCTCCCGCGAAAGGATACACCGAGTGTCAGGCGTCATCAGCCGGGGTAAAGCCCGCCGGCGGTTGGGGAAGGTGGCACGCCATCACCTTAAGCGAAGGATAATACGATGCGACTCTCCGGCTGGCAACTGAGTGGCCACCGCAGCGGTTGCCGCTGAAAACCTTGACGACGGCGCGGCGGTCAGGGTAATGCTGAGCGTTGAAGGCAGCGACCCGGAGAGTCTATGCGTACCCTGATTATTGATACTGACATTGGCGTCGACGATGCGTTTGCGCTGGCCTACGCGGCACGAACTCAGCGGCTGCTGGGCATCACTACCGTTTTTGGCAACGTGGCGGTGGGCCAGGCGGTGAAAAATGCCCGGCTGTTCTGCCAGAAAATGGCGATTGAGGCGGACGTTTATCGCGGCTGTTCCCGGCCGCTGGCGCAGCGTACGAGTGCGCCCGCCACGCTGCACGGCGAAGATGGGCTGGGCGATGCGTTTGATAACCCGTTCAGCGACGCAGCGCCCAGTGCGGTGCAGTTCATTATCGACAGCGTGCGGGCCCATCCGCAGCAGATCACCCTGGTGGCGATTGGCCCGCTGACCAACATCGCCAGCGCCATTAATCAGGCACCGGACATTATTCCGCTGGTTAAAGAGCTGGTGATCATGGGCGGCGCATTCGGTACCGGCGGTCATAGCGGCAACGTGACGCCGTTCAGTGAATTCAACATCTGGAAAGATCCGTACGCCGCCGATCAGGTGCTGACGTCGGCGCTGAAGGTGGTGGTGATACCGCTGGATGTCACCCACCAGGTGCTAATCACCGGCGATGACGTTCAGCGGCTTAACCAGCCGGTTCTGAGCGCCATCTGCCGGCCCTATCTTGCTTATAGCCTGGCGAAAGAGGGCTTTGCCGGCATGGCGCTGCACGACACGCTGGCGCTGGCGTGGCTCAGTCTGCCGGCGGCCTTCACCTTAACGGAAAGCCCGCTGCGGGTGATCACCGAGGGGATCGCCTGCGGCCAGACGGTGCGTAAGCTGAGCGCGCTGGCTTCGCGCCACGATCCGTTTGATGGTCTGCCGTCTCAGCGCATCGCACTGGCGGTAGATGCCGGTGCGGTAAGGTCACACTTCTTTCAGACCCTGACGCTGCTGCACAGCAATCAGCGATCGAAATGAATCACGCCTTTGATCAGTTCGCGGTTGTTGATCACCTGCGACTCAAAGGTATCCGCCAGCGTTGAAAAGTCGAGATGGCGATTAAGCATCATTTCAGCCCGCAGTGCGCCGCTGGCCATTAACTCACGTACCCGATCAAAATCTTCACGGGTGGCGTTGCGGCTGCCCATCAGGGTGGTCTCTTTTTTGTGGAATTCGCTGTCCGGGATCACCAGATCGCCTTTATGCAGTCCGACATAAACGATGGTGCCGCCATGACGCATCAGGTTCACCGCGTTGTTCATCGCCGCCGGGCTGCCGGTGGCGTCGATCACTTTGAGCGCCAGACGCCCGCCAAACTGCTCGCGTAGCGCAGTGTAAAAATCCTCTTCCGCCGGATTGAGCGCTGCCAGGCCGAGCTGGTCAGCCACGTGCTGGCGACGGAACGCGCTGGTATCGGCTACCACCACCTCAGCGCCACTGGCAGCCGCAATTGCCGCCACGCCCAGGCCGATCGGACCCGCGCCGACCACTAATACCTGCTCACCGGCCACGATAGCGGCACGTCTGACCGCATGGGCACTGATGGCGAACGGTTCAATCAGCGCGGCCGCCTCCGGCGCGACATCATCAACCACCAGCAGCGTGCTGACCGGTACGCTCAGGTAGTCGCAGAAACCGCCATCCTGATGGACGCCAATCACTGAAATCTGCTCGCAGCAGTTGGTCTTGCCGCTCTGACAGGCGTCGCAGCGCAGGCAGGAGATGTAGGGCATCAACGCGACCCGCTGACCCGGTTCAACGCCGCTCGCGCCGCTGCCCAGCGCCACCACTTCAGCACAGAGTTCATGGCCCAGCACCCGCGGATAGCTGAAGAACGGCTGGTTGCCGGACCAGGCGTGAATATCGGTGCCACAGATTCCGGCGGTGAGGATTTTAATCAGCGCTTCACCGGCGCCGGGTGTTGGTTGTTCGCGCGTGGCCCAGACCATCTTACGTGGCTCGGCGATGACCAGTGCTTTCATTGTTGTCATGGTGATTCTCCGGGTTGTCCTGCAGGCAGTTATGGCGAATCCTGCCTGCGGCGCGGGATTCGATGGCGGGAAGTGTGAAGCACGACGATTTTTTTGGGCTTTGAATGGTTTTTAATGCGTAAAAAACCGGAGGACGGGATGAGCCGCAGTCAGAATTTACGTCACAACGTGATTAACCAGATGCTGGAAAGCATCGCCCAGCGCCATATTCTGTCGCCTCTGCCTCCGCAGGCGGCGCTGGCTGAGATGTTCAATATCAGCCGCACCACGGTACGTCACACCCTGCACTATCTGCATCAGCGGGGCGTGCTGGAAAAGGTCGATCAAACCTGGGTGATCGTGCGCGATCCGTGCGAAGACGACGGGTTCAGTGCGCTAACGCCGCCGATTGAGCAGCAGGCCAGCCACTTCGAACAGGTGTTTTTTAACATGATTAACCAGCGCCAGCTGGTGCCTGGCGACACCTTCAGCGAGCTGCAACTGGCTCAGCAGGTCAAAGTCAGTCCGGTAGTGGTGCGGGAGTTTCTGCTGCGTTTTATGCGATACGATCTGCTGGAGCCGGTCAAACGGGGCCAGTGGCGGATGAAGAAATTCAGCCAGGATTACGCGGAGAAGCTGTTTGAGCTGCGGGAAATGCTGGAAACCCACGCGCTGAGCCGTTTTTTAAATCTGCCAGCCAGCGATGAACGCTGGGTACAGGCGCGGGATCTGCTGGATCGTCACCGATCGATGCGTGACACCATCGCCAGCAACTACCGCCACTTTGCCGCCCTGGATCGGCAGATGCATTCACTGATTTTATCCGCCGCCAATAATCCGTTTTTCAACCAGTCGCTGGAGATCATCTCTGTGATATTTCACTCACATTATCAGTGGGATGAGAGCGATCTGAAGCAACGAAATATTGTGGCGCTGGAGGAGCATATGGCGATTCTGACCGCGCTGATTGGCCGACAGGATGTCGATGCGCTTTGTGCATTACATAACCATCTGGCGACGGCTAAAACCTCGATGGTGCGCTCGATTGGTCAGTACAATTAAAAACCGATTAAAAACCACAAAGCATTAGCTCCCGCACGATTCAGAAACATCTTTGCAACATCTCTTCTCCTTTGCTCTTAGTCTCGACTGCAACGTCATGGCGGCCACTTGCCGCTGCGCGAACCCCCCTCTTCACCATAACGATAACTACCCACCTTCGGGAGAGTGCAATGGAAAAGACATCAGTGACCGGCCACGACAACGTGTCCGGCGGAGCGGCGCCAGGCCAGGATTACGTTCCAATGCGCGGCGATATCGTCCGCTCACCGCGCATCCGCAAAATTCAGGTGACAGCCATGCTGTTGCTGCTGTTCGCCGCCATTATTAACTACCTCGACCGCAGTTCGCTGTCGGTGGCTAACATGACCATCCGCGAGGAGATGGGTCTGAGCGCCACCGAAATCGGCTTCCTGCTCTCCGCGTTTTCTCTGGCCTACGGCCTGGCGCAGCTGCCGTGTGGCGCGCTGCTGGATCGTAAAGGGCCGCGTATTATGCTCGGCATCGGCATGTTTATCTGGTCGCTGTTTCAGGCGGCATCGGGTCTGGTACATAACTTCACCCAGTTCATCCTGGTGCGTATCGGCCTCGGCATTGGTGAAGCGCCGATGAACCCGTGCGGCGTTAAAGTGATCAACGACTGGTTCAATATCAAAGATCGCGGCATGCCGATGGGGATGTTTAATGCCGCCTCAATGATTGGCCTGTCAGTAGCGCCACCGATTCTGGCTGCCATGATGCTGGTGATGGGCTGGCGCGGCATGTTTGTCACTATTGGTATCCTCGGGATGTTTCTCGCCATTGGCTGGTACATGGTTTACCGCGATCGCGATAACAACACCCTGAGCGCTGAAGAGATCCACTATCTGCAGGCGGGCAGCGTCGCCTCGCGTAAAGAGCCGATCAGCTTCAAAGAGTGGCGCGGCCTGTTTAAGCAGCGCACCATGTGGGGCATGATGATTGGCTTCAGCGGCATTAACTATACCGCGTGGCTCTATATCGCCTGGCTGCCGGGTTATCTGCAGTCGACCTATCATCTGGATCTGAAGAGCACCGGCCTGCTGGCGGCGATTCCGTTCCTGTTTGGTGCGGCGGGGATGTTGCTGAATGGCTATGTGGTCGATTCGCTGGTGCGTCGTGGCTTTAACGCGGTAAAAACCCGCAAGGTCTGCATCGTCAGCGGTATGCTGCTGTCCGCCGGCTTTACCGCCGTGGTGACCCGCGCCACCGATACCACCAGTGCCGTTACCCTGATTGGCATGGCGCTGTTCTGCATTCACTTCGCCGGCACCTCATGCTGGGGCCTGATTCACGCCAATGTGACGGCCCGCATGACCGCATCGGTCGGCAGTATCCAGAACTTCGCCAGCTTTATCTTCGCCTCCTTCGCGCCAGTGATCACCGGTTGGGTGCTCGACACCACCAAATCGTTCAGCATGGCGCTGATGATTTGTGCCTGCGTGACGCTGGTTGGCGCACTGGCTTACCTGCTGCTGGTGCGCAAACCGATCACCGACGGCGAGTAATCCCGCCTGACGGCGCAGGCGTTACGTCAGCGCCGTCAGGGTGACTCCATGTTTCGCGCCATAACGCTGGATGCCGGTGATTACCTTCTCCACACTCAGCGGCGGCGGCGGCGGTAACAGCGGCGCCCGTTCCCGTAATGCCGAGTCAAAGCGGGCGAAAGTGGCGAAATCGCGCGGGAAGCGCTCCTCATCCACGCCAATCAATGCACCCTCCTCCCGGGCATACGCCAGTAGCGCCTGCCAGCGCGCAATCTCCGCCAGCCCGATGCTGTCGGTGCCGTGCGAAAACAGCATCATGTCGATGTTGCGGAACGGTGGCTGTTTCTCAAGGAAACGCTGCAGTGCCGCAGCAGAGGGCTCGGTGCAGAACACCAGCCAGAACGGGATAGCGTGCTGCTGCATGCTGCACCAGGGGTCCATCAGCAGAAAACTGTCCACCGTCAGGCGGGTCGGTAAAATGCCGGCGGCCAGATACCAGTCGCGGTAGATCTCCGCCACCACATAACTCATCGCTTCCGGATCTTCATAACGAATCTCCATCAGCTTCAGGCCCTGAGCCTCCGCCAGTTTTTTCAGCGGCGAGATCAGATAACCATCCAGTCCCCATTCCGCTTCCGGCACATGATCGGTAATGGCAGGCGGGGTCCAGCGTTCGCGATCAATGCCGTAGCGCGCCAGGTATTCCGCCACCCGCGGACCGCCCTGTAAGTACTCTTTTTCGGTTGCGCCGCCGAGCGCGCCAAACTGAAAGAACGAGCGATCGCTGGTGCGGGTCACCGGCCACTGTCGGGTACAGTGATTGATAAACAGCGTTGATCCGGCCGGCAGGCTGCCCATCAGGAATTCGTTGAACGCCAGCGGCAGCGCGCGCAGTTTCAGCCGGAAGTAGCGCATCTGATCGAGCATCAGCCGATCCTGATTCGGGTCCTGCATGTGATGCACCGCCAGCCGTGGCCAGGCAGCCAGCAGCGCGGCGGCAATCTCCTTGCCCTGCTCAAAGCTCGCCTGCGCATCATCCGGATCGTTATTGGCGGCCCGCACCGGGCAGAGGAAAGTCTGGGGCAGCCAGGGCACGCCCATCGCCGCCGCCAGATGTATCAGCGCACCGTTCGAGGAGCCGATAAAGGCCGCCGGATAGTCCTGCTGCGGGTATTCACTCACCATCCATTCGGCGATCCCTTCTACATCCAGCTCACCGGCCTGACGCAGCGTGATGCCTTCTGCCATGCCGCCCAGCGCGTAGCCCCACTCGCGGAGTCCGGTCGGCAAGCGGTTAAGCGACGGCAGCAGACGATCCAGCGTCGGTGACTGACTGGGGCTGGCGAAGGGCCGATCGTGCAGCGCATTGGCCAGCGCCAGCAGCATCGCCGCGGCAGAGTCGAAACGGGCAATCCCTTTCGGTGGTTTACTCATGCTGATCCTCCTGCTGGATACGCGCCAGGAACGGGCGGATGGCGCTACAGAAACTCCACGGATAGACATAATGCAGGGTGTGCGTCCCGTCGCGCAGCGTGAGGGTTTCGCTGTGCGGCATCAGGGCGGCGAGTTCATCCAGCCAGCGCGCCGGACACACCGGGTCGCGCGAGCCGCGCAAAAGCAGGGTTGGCGCGCTAATGTACGTCAGGCGATGTTCGATATGGTCACGCATCATGGCACGCATGGTGCCGAAGGCGCGCCGCAGACCGGCTTTGGCGTAATCAATGCGCGCCAGCGGTCCCGGCGGACGACGTGCTTCCAGACGACCGTTACGCCAGTCGCGCCAGAGCTGACGCGGCAGGCTGCGGGCGTGACGATCGACCGTCGGCCCCTGCAGCACCAGTCCCGCCACCGCCTGCGGATATTTTACCGCCAGCGCCGCCAGAATCTGGCAGCCAAACGAGTTGCCCACCCAGATGGCGCGCTGGAATCCGTTGTGCTGCAGCCACAGCCACAGCGCGTCGGCCAGCTGATCCACCGACATCACCGGCGCCGAGGCCGGCAGCGCACTGGCCCCGAAACCCGGCAGGTCAGGCACCAGCACGTGATAATCGCGGCTTAATGCCAGCGCCAGCGGTTCCATCGCCCGGCCGGACATCACCAGACCGTGAACCAGCACCACCGGCAACCCCTGGCTCTCATTCGGTGTGACGCGGGTAAACATCCGCCAGTCGCCAATCTGCTGATAATAACCGGCCAGCCCGGCGTGGTGACTGCGCGGCGACACCGGCGGCGTCTGCTTCAGCTGCTGCCAGCGTTTCATGCCCCACAGTGTGGCCGCCACACCTAACCCAACGCCTGCCACGATGGCCGCCTGTTTTCGTCGATGCTTCTGGATCATCCGCTGCTCCTGTTTCGGGGGGATAACTCAGTGTAGGACGGGATTTCGCAGCAGGCGGGTTATCAGATTAACGGTGTGACAAATTGCGCTTCGCGGCGAGAGGGGTTACGCAATCACATTGCGCAGACGCCCAATCTGCTCAATTTCTACTTCAACCACATCGCCGGAGAACATAAACAGCGGCGGTGTGCGTTTTTTACCGACGCCACCCGGCGAACCGGTGATGATCACATCGCCGGGCGACAGCGGGCTGAAGGCCGAGATGTATTCAATAATTTTTGCTACCGGATGCACCATGCTGCCGGTGGTATCGTTCTGCACTTCCCGCCCGTTTAACCAGGTTTTGATCGCCAGCTGCTGCGGATCGGGGATGACATCCGCAGTGGTCATCCAGGGTCCGAATCCGCCGGTCTGCGGCCAGTTTTTGCCGGCGGTAAACCAGGTAAACTGCATGTCGCGCACGGTCGCATCCATAAAGCAGCTGTAACCCGCCACCGCCTCCAGCGCGTTGGCAGCGCTGACCTGATGGGCCGCTTTGCCGATGATCACCGCCAGTTCGCCTTCAAAGTCGAACTCCTGAGTGATAGCGGGCTTTTGCAGCGGCTGGTCATGGCCGGTGAGCGAGTCGGCGAAACGCACAAACAGGGTCGGCGCATCGAGCGTCTCGGCAAACTCTTTTCGTTTATCGGCGTAGTTCATCCCGACGCAAAACACCTTGCCAGGATTCTCAATCACCGGCAGAAAGCGGATGGCGCTAAACGGATAGTCGATTGGCATGGTGTGAAAAGCATGGAGATCGGCCAGCGATGAGCGGCTCAGAAAGGTTTTTAAATCGGCGCAGGCTGCACCGAAGCGTAAACCGAGATCCACCACGCCGTGCTCGCGCACGATACCGAAACTTTTTTTGTCCTGGTCAGGAAGAGAGAAACTGCAAAGCTGCATTGCTGCCCCGTTGTAATCGCGAATTTTCAGATTTTTACTGAGAAAAGAGGCGCGCAGGGTAACAAAAGTCATCGGCAAAAGCGTACACAGTTATGCTCATCGGATCTGCTGCTGATCATTCAGCAGCGTAATAAGCGCTGGAATGATCAGCAAAAAGGATTTTCTGTGGCGTCAGCGATCGCTGTTGACGGCAAATTGCGGGCGGAAACGAGGCGGTGAATGGGGTAAAGCGCGGGCGGTGGAACAGAAGAAAAAGTGATAATCATCGGTCGATCCCTGACCGCGATTATCGAGGGTTTTCTGCGGCGTGCTTAGTACATCGCACCCGGCGGTACGTGTTTGAAGGTTTCGACGTAAGCGCGGAACACGTAGTTAAAAATGCGTTTCATGTGACACCTGATGCAAAATTAGTTGAAGAAATACGCGAAAAGTATAACTTCAGCGCGTTTTTTCGGCAATAAATTTTGAACCAGATCACAAAATTGAGTTTATTTTGCGCAAAAAACCGTTAAGCGGCCTGACCGAGATGTTGCAGCAGAATGGTCGCGCCGACGGCAATCAACACCAGACCGCCCAGCACTTCCGCCCATTTGCCGAGTACCGGACCAATAAAGCGGCCCACCAGCACGCCGGTGGTGGCCATGACGGTGGTGGCGGCCCCAATGGTCAGCGCGGTGGTAATAATGTTGACCTGCAAGAAGGCCAGACCCACACCGACCGCCAGCGCATCAAGGCTGGTCGCCACAGCGGTAGTGGCCAGTACCATAAAGCCATGGCTCTGCGGCGCTTCACAGGGTTCTGCGACGGCGGTTTGCCGGAAACCTTCCATCATCATGCGGCCGCCTAAAAACGCCAGCAGGATAAAGGCGATCCAGTGGTCCCACGCCATGATGTAACGACTGGCGGCCAGGCCAAGCGCCCAGCCAATCAGCGGCGTTAAGGCTTCGATTGAGCCAAAAATCAGACCGGTGCGCAGCGCTTCTTTAAAACCCGGACGATGCAAGGTGGCACCTTTGCCCAGTGCAGCAGCAAACGCGTCCATCGACATACCCAGTGCAAGAATTAAGGTGGCAATAAAGGTCATGATTTATTCACCTGGGGCGAAAAAGCGGCAATTCACGCTGTATTCACCACACAAAGTGTTCAGTAATGAAAAAGTGCGCGCAGTCTACCACGCAACCGCAGAGATAAAAAGACAGTAAAATCATGGATTTAAGTATAGCAAAGGCTATAACTTTTATCATTCGCTATGTTTCGCGCTAAGTCGATGGTGGTAAAGCATTTTCTGACAGTTTTCCGCAACGATAATCGGCTTGTCTGGCCACTGCGTCTGCATTCCCTGATTGAACCCCAGCGCTGATTGCCGGAAAATGCCTGGCTTATTATTACGGGATGCCAGTTATGAATAACCCTTTTGAATCTTTAATCGTGCCTGGCGGCATTTTGCTGTTGGGGTTTCTCTCTGCCCTGCTGCTGCCTGCGCCAGCTTTTAGCCTGTCGGTGGCACAGCATCTGCAGCAGATGCTGCATTTGCAGGATCTTAACCAGCTCTACACCGTGGTGTTCTGCATCTGGTTTTTACTGCTGGGCACGGTGGAGTTTTTTGTGATTCGCTTCGTCTGGCGCCGCTGGTTCAGGAGCTGAGTCAGGCAGTCTGCGCATCGACCAGCGCTTTCAGACGTGCTGCACTGCGCGCATAGCCATCACGCGGTAACTGAGCCGCACCGAGCAGCAGTCCGGCACAGCGTTGTTCGTCGCGCTGATACCAGATCGACAGCGGTGACGGGGCCATGCCATAGGCCAATGCTTGCTGCGCAATCAGCTGATCCGGCGTACCGGCCGGCAACCTGACAATCACCGCCAGCCCGGCACGTTGCACCTCGGGGAAATGGGGTTGCAGAGCGGCCATCATCTGCTCCAGTCGTTCGTGGTAGACCCGCTTCATGCGCCGCAGATGCCGCATGAAGTGCCCTTCCCGCAGGAAAACGGCCACCGCATCATGAAGCAATCCCGACGAGGCCGGTGCTAACAGCGCACAAACTTCCGCAAAACGCGAGACCAGGGCGGGCGGGACCACAATAAAGCCAAGCCGCAATCGCGGCGTCAGCGATTTGCTGAACGTACCGATATGCAGCACCCGTCCCTCGCTGTCGAGCGCCGCCAGCGCCGGTGCAGCCCGGTGACCAGGCTGCAGTTCGCCCAGATAATCATCCTCAATGATCCAGCGCTGTTGATGGCTGGCCCAGTTAAGCAACGCATGGCGGCGTGCCGGCGACAGAGTGACGCCGAGCGGGGCTTGCTGGCCCGGCGTGACCAGCGCAAACGCCGCATCCGGTGCCCGCGCCAGACCTTCCTCAACCTGCAGACCTTCGGCATCGACTGGCACCGCAACCGGCCTTACCCGCAGGGTTTCTACCGCCTGCCGGGCGACCATAAAGCCCGGATCTTCCAGCCAGGCCTGCTTCCCCTGAAAATCCATTGCCAGGCCAATCAGCCCCATCGCTCCGGCATAGCCATTGGTGATAAAAATTTGATCGGCATGACAGCGCACCCCGCGCGCGACCGCCAGCCAGGCTACCAGTGCCTGACGCAGTGCCGGCGTGCCGCGCGGATCGGGGTAACTGGCCGGTTTCCCGACCAGTGCCCGCGTCTGACGTTGCAGGATGCGCAGCCAGACTTTGGCCGGAAAGCTATCGCTGGCGGGGATGCCCATCTGGAACGTCAGGGGCGGCGAGTCGTAATCCTCTCCGCCCTCACGCAGTGACAGCGGCACCACAGCCTGGGCGCCAGCGGCTTCGCTCAGCACCGGCAGTGGATTCACAAAGGTACCGGCCGCGCCCCGGGTATGCAAAAACTGGCGATCCACCAGCATGTCATAGCTGGCGCGCACCGTACCGCGAGCGACGCCGAGCTGGGCCGCTAAATCACGGCAGGAAGGAAGCCGTGCGCCGGGTGGCAAGCGCTGGTCGATGATCGCCTGTTCAATCTGCTGCCGCAGCTGCTCGCTCAGACCCCGCGCCTGGCCGCGTTTAAGCGTCAGCGTGGCGAAAAGCGATGGGCCCATTAAATCGTCATTTTTTGGCACTTTTGCTGTTCCATGGAAAAGCCGACAATTGCCTCAACCCACATCAATGAGGCAAAAAAATGAGTGAACGTATCGATTTTAATCAAGTCGCCCCAGCCGGGATGAAAGCGCTCGGCGGTGTTTACCACTATCTGACACAAACCGATTTGCCGTTACCCCTGTTGGAACTGGTGTTCCTGCGCATCTCGCAAATTAACGGCTGCGCCTACTGCATCGACATGCACAGCAAAGCATTGCATAAAGCCAATGTGAGCTGGGATAAAATTGTGCTGACCGCGGTGTGGAATGAATCGGGGAATTTATTCAGCGATCGCGAGAAGGCGGCCCTGCGCTGGGCAGAGTGCCTGACGCTGATCGCCAGCGCGGGCGCACCCGATGAGGATTATGCCGCACTGCAGGCCTGCTTTAGCGACAAAGAGATTGTCGATTTGAATATCGCCATCGGTCTGATGAACACCTACAACCGCATGGCAATCAGTCTGAAAAAGCTACCGGCGTCTGTGTCAGGTCAGTGAGGCAGTCCGATGCGTGCGCCGTGGCGCGCGCATTTCATCCTCACAAAAATGTAACATTATTTTTACACTGACCGCCTGAAACCGGCGCTGATGCACTTTTAGACTATTCCTTACTCACCGATAACTGCCTGAAATTCAGTGAATTAAATAATTCCTCTCTGTAACCCACTCAGCGGGCGCTGCACCATGATGGCGCGTTCCTGCAACAACCAACTCTCTTAAGCTACTGAGTTCTCAATAAAAAATCACTTATACTGCCTCTGCCGCCATGATTAATTCTTATGCTGAATCATTTCTGCATTTAAAAAATAAACAAATGTTTAATTCAGATGCGAGAATGTTATATTCGCATGACAAAGCATAACGTGCAGTTAACCCGTTATCACCGCTTTAACCTATACCTGAGTCTTAACCTTTGAGAAATAGCGCAACGCGCTCGAAAGAAGCGTGACTATTTCGCCTGCAAAACTGTTGAGCTTCAGGTCAACAGAAGAGGAGATGTCGCCTCATGTGCAATTCAGCAGTAAACCTTGCGCTCGCGATGAGCGCCATGGCAAAGGACACCACTACCGCGCAGGAGCGCAAAGACGTTGACGTGTTGCTGATTGGCGCGGGCGTGATGAGCGCCACCCTGGGCGCATGGCTGCAGGATCTGGAACCGGACTGGTCTATCGAAATGGTAGAGCGGCTGGACAGCGTGGCAGAAGAGTCATCCAATGGCTGGAACAATGCAGGCACCGGCCATGCCGCGCTGGCCGAGCTGAACTATACGCCACAGCGTGCCGATGGCAGCATCGACATCTCTAAAGCGGTGACGATCAACGAATCGTTCATGATTTCCCGTCAGTTCTGGGCCTCACAGGTGCAGAAGGGCAACCTGCGCATTCCAAAAAGCTTTATCCACAGCACGCCGCACATGAGTTTTGTCTGGGGCGACGACAATGTCGAGTTCCTGCGCAAACGCTTCCAGGCGCTGCAGAAAAGCACTCTGTTCCGTGGCATGGCCTACTCCGAAGATCCGCAGCAGATTGCTGGCTGGATCCCGCTGGTGATGAAAGGCCGTGATCGCAGTCAGAAAGTGGCGGCCACCTGGACCGAAATGGGAACCGACGTCAATTTCGGTGAAGTGACGCGCCAGCTGATCGCCTCCTTACAGAAGAAGGCCAATTTCCGCCTGCGTCTGCGTCAGGAAGTGCGTGAACTGACTCGCCTGAGCGATGGTCGCTGGCAGGTTACGCTGCAGTGTCTGGCGAGCGGCACCCGCCGCACGCTGACCGCCAGAAATATCTTTATCGGTGCTGGCGGCGCGGCGCTGCCGCTGTTGCAGAAAGCCGGCGTACCGGAAGCCAACGGCTATGCCGGTTTCCCGGTAGGCGGCTCATTCCTGGTGACTGAAAATCCGCAGGTGGTGGCGCAGCACATGGCCAAGGTCTACGGCAAAGCCAGCGTCGGCGCACCGCCGATGTCGGTACCGCATGTCGATACCCGCGTGCTGGATGGCAAGCAGGTGCTGCTGTTCGGGCCGTTTGCCACCTTCTCCACCAAGTTCCTGAAGCAGGGTTCATTGCTGGATATGTTCACCTCGCTGAACAGCAGCAATATGCTGCCGATGGTTAAAGTGGGGCTGAAAAGCTTTGATCTGGTGAAATATCTGATGGATCAGGTGCTGCAAAGCGATCGCGATCGGATGGATGCCCTGCGCGCCTATGTGCCACAGGCGAAGCAGGAAGACTGGCGTTTAGTCACCGCCGGTCAGCGCGTGCAGATCATCAAAAAAGATGAGAAAGAGGGCGCGGTACTGCGTCTTGGCACCGAAGTGGTTGCCTCGCAGGATGGCTCGATTTCGGCGCTGCTGGGTGCTTCGCCAGGAGCCTCAACGGCTGCGCCGATCATGCTGGAGCTGCTGCACAAGGTCTACCCTGAGCAGATGGCATCGCCAGAATGGCAGAATAAAATCCGCGCCGTTATTCCGTCATGGGGACGCAAGCTGAACGGTGACGTGGCGCTGACCGAGAAGGTGCTGGCGGAAACCAGCCGTATTCTGCAGCTCGATTACACCCCGGTAACGCCGATGGCTGCCAACGATGAAGGGCGCGAAACCGCCTTTGTTGTCGGTAAGTAATTCAGTCCCTGCTCTCTCAAGGCCCCCGCTGTGGGGCCTTTTTGTTTGCCGCTCGCCTGGTTGACTGCGCTATTCTCTATTAGGGTTAAGAGATGTTTTAGCTGAACTTTCAGAAGGAAACGGCATGTCTCAACCCAACGTTGCACCGGAATTCGAGCTTCTTGACCGCTACTGGCGCGCGGCTAACTATTTGTCTGTCGGGCAGATTTACCTGATGGACAATCCACTGCTGCGCGAACCGCTGAAACCAGAGCACATCAAACCCCGCCTGCTGGGTCACTGGGGCACCACGCCCGGTCTGAATTTTATTTATGCTCACCTCAACCGGATTATTCGCCAGCGCGATCTGAATCTGATCTATGTCTGCGGACCGGGTCATGGTGGTCCCGGCATGGTCGCCAATACCTGGCTGGAAGGCAGCTACAGCGAAATTTATCCGCATGTCAGTCAGGATGCAGCGGGTATGCAACGCCTGTTTAAGCAGTTCTCCTTTCCAGGCGGTATTCCCAGCCACGCGGCACCGGAAACGCCCGGCTCCATTAATGAAGGCGGCGAACTGGGCTACTCGCTGGCGCATGCGTTTGGCGCAGCGTTTGATCATCCGGAACTGATTGTGCCGTGCGTGATTGGCGACGGCGAAGCGGAAACCGGACCGCTGGCCTCCAGCTGGCACGGTATTAAATTCCTCAATCCTGCGCGGGACGGTGCGGTGCTGCCGATTCTGCATCTCAACGGTTACAAGATTGCCAATCCGACCATCCTCGGCCGCAGCAGTGATGAAGACCTGCGCCAGTTGTTCAGCGGTTACGGCTATGAGCCGCTGTTCGTCAGCGGCGATCAGCCTGAAAAAATGCACCCACTGATGGCGGAAGCACTGGATAACGCTTTCAGTAAAATTGCCGCCTTCCAGCAGCAGGCGCGCACTGGCAAAGCCAGCAGCGGCGTACCGCGCTGGCCAATGATTGTGCTGCGCAGCCCGAAAGGCTGGACCGGCCCCAAAACCGTGGATGGCAAAAAAGTGGAAGGTTTCTGGCGGGCGCATCAGGTGCCGGTCGCGGCCTGCCGTGAGGATGAAGGCCATCGTCAGATTCTCGAAGCCTGGATGCGAAGCTATCAGCCTGACGATCTGTTTGACGAGCAGGGACGGCTGAAACCGGAGCTGCAGGCGCTGGCTCCGCAGGGCGATAAGCGCATGGGCGCCTCTCCATATGCCAACGGCGGCCTGCTGCGTCGCGAGCTGGATACACCGGACATTGCCGAATTTGCCTTCGATACCGGCGAGCCGGGCTCGCAGATGGCGCAGGCCACCGAGCAGCTCGGCCGCTACCTGCGGGTCCTGTTTGAGCGTAACCTCGATAACTTCCGCCTGTTTGGCCCGGACGAAACCGCCTCTAACCGCCTGACGCCGGTGTTTGACGCCACCAGCCGCACCTGGCTGGAAGCAATAGAACCTTACGATGAGCAGCTGGCGCGTGATGGCCGGGTGATGGAGATCCTGAGCGAGCACCAGTGTCAGGGCTGGCTGGAGGGCTATCTGCTGACCGGCCGTCACGGCCTGTTCAACTGCTATGAAGCCTTTATTCATATCGTCGATTCGATGTTTAACCAGCATGCCAAGTGGCTCAAAGTGACGCGCAAACTGGGCTGGCGTAAACCGGTCTCATCGCTCAACTACCTGCTCTCTTCTCACGTCTGGCGTCAGGATCACAATGGTTACAGCCATCAGGACCCAGGCTTTATCGATCATGTTGCCAACAAAAAAGCCGATATCGTACGCATCTACCTGCCGCCCGATGCCAATACGCTGTTATGGGTTGGCGATCACTGCCTGCGTACCTGGGATCGGATCAACGTGATTGTGGCCGGTAAGCAGCCCGCGCCACAGTGGCTGGATATGGCGAGCGCCATTCGCCATTGCGAAGCGGGTATGGGAGAGTGGCGCTGGGCCGGTACCACGCCGGATGATGCCGAACCGGATGTGGTGATGGCCTGTGCCGGCGATGTGCCAACCATGGAGACGCTGGCGGCGGTCGACCTGCTGCGTGACTATCTGCCCGAGCTGCGAATCCGGGTAGTCAACGTGGTCGATTTAATGGCGCTGCAGACCCAGGATCAACATCCGCATGGCAAGTCAGACCCGGAGTTTGATGCGTTGTTTACCGTGGATAAACCGGTGATTTTTGCCTTCCACGGCTACCCGACGCTGGTGCATCGGCTGACGTATCAGCGCAATAACCACCGTAACTTCCATGTGCGCGGCTTTATTGAAGAGGGAACCACCACCACGCCTTTTGATATGACGGTGCTGAATGAGCTTGACCGTTATCATCTGGCGCAGGAGGCGATCCTGCGCGTGCCGGGGCTGGCCGATGCGCATCCTGAACTGCTGGACGATCTGCAGGAGCGCATCGCTGAACATCATCGCTATGTGCGTGAACACGGTGAAGATGTGCCGGAGGTGCAGAACTGGAAATGGCCTTCGGCAACGGCACCCGGCGCACCGGATTAAATGGCCTGCAATGCGTCCGTCAGCATCCAGACGGTGGTCGCCACCAGCGACAGCGCCATCAGGCTGTTAAAGAGCTGACGCTTCCAGGCAATTTGCAGATGGCTGCGCAGGCGATCGCCGAGCGCAGCCCAGATCAAAATGCAGGGCAGATTCAGCAGCATAAAGCCGAGCATCACCGTCAGCACGCCGCTGCTGGCGCTGTACAACAACGCCACATTGGTCGCCATCAGCCAGGCTTTGGGATTGATCGCCTGGAAACAGGCGCCGCCCAGTAACGTCATTGGCTGCGGTTTGCTGCGCGCTTCAGGTGCCGCAGCCCGAAAAATCTTCCACGACAGCCACAACAGATAGGCACAGCCTGCCAGCGTCAGCGGCAGGCGAATCGCCGCCATCCAGTGCAGTAATACCTCCAGCGCGACCCCGGCGATCACCGTTTGCAGCGCGCAACCCACCAGAATGCCAAACACCATCGGCAGCGTGCGGCGCATGCCGAAATTGACGCCTGAAGTCGCCAGCAGCAGGTTATTCGGGCCAGGCGTAATGGACATAACGGTCACGTAACTGAAAAAAGAGGGATCAAGCATGATGGCACTCCTGATTATCAACAGAGCTTCATGCTACGGCGTGAAAAGGAATGGTAACAGTGACACAAAATCACTATTGTGATGGTTACAGTTTCGATTAACAGCAATTGTACCCATCGCGTCCGGAGGCTATTGTGTCCCTTGCTCCTTTACCCGATCAGCGTCTCTATCAGCAGCTGGCTGACAACTTCGCTGAGGCTATCCATCAGGGCACGCTGAAGCCCGGCAAACGCCTGCCCGCCATCCGGCGCGTGGCGCAATCGCATCAGGTCAGCGTCAATACCGTGCTGAATGCCTGGCAGCTGCTGGAAGATCGCGGCCTGATTGAGGCGCGTCCACAGTCGGGCTACTACGTGCGCGGTGTGCTGCCGGCGGTGACCCGGCACGATCCGCATAAAGCCCGGGTTCGCGATCCCAGCAGTGAAAAACTCGACCTGATCGATAAGGTGTTTGCCGCCCAGAATCATCCCGACTACATCAATATTTCGCTGGCCTGCCCGCAGGATAGTGAGCTGTTTCCTGCGGCGCGTATTGGCCGGATAACCGCCGCGCTGCTGCGCCGTCATCCCAATATGATTGGGCGCTATGCGCTTCCGCCCGGTAGTGAGCGCTTACGGGAGGAGATCGCGCGGCGGGCGCTGCACGCCGGACAGACACTGACCGCCGATGAGATCACCCTGACCCACGGCTGCATGGAGGCGTTGCAGCTGGCGCTGCGTGCCGTGACGCAACCCGGTGACTGCGTCGGGCTGGAGTCGCCGACCTACTTCTTTCTGTTTCCGCTGCTGGCGTCGCTGGGCCTGAAGGCGCTGGAAATCCCGACCGATCCACAGCATGGCCTGTCGCTGGATGCGCTGGAGATGTTGCTACAGGAGCAGCGTATTAAGGCGTTAATCGCCATGCCGAGCGCCCAGAATCCGCTTGGCTACTGCATGTCGCTGGCAAACAAGAAGCGGCTGGCGAAGTTAGTGAATACTTACCACGTTCCGCTGATTGAGGATGGACTGTATGACGAACTGCAGTTCGACTGGCCGCTTTCACCGGCGGTAAAAGCTTTTGATCGCGATGGCTGGGTGCTCTACTGCACCAGCTTTACCAAAACCGTGGCACCCGATTTTCGTATCGGCTGGATCGCCGCCGGACGCTTCCACAGCGCCATTGCCCGGTTAAAAGCGGTGTCATCGATGGCGGAATCGGCGCTGCTGTCAGAAACGCTGGCGGAATTCCTGGCTAACGGTGGCTATGATCACCATCTGCGCACCCTGCGCCGTCGCTATGCCGCCAATCTGGATCAGGCGCGCGGGTTAATCGCCCGCCACTTCCCGCAGGGCACCCGCGCCACGCTGCCGCGCGGTGGCTTTGTCTTCTGGGTCGAACTGCCGGGCGGCGTCAATACTACCGAGATGTTTGACCGGCTGTTGCAGGAGCAGATTTGCGTCACGCCTGGTGCCCTTTACTCGCTCAGTGAACGCTACAACCACGCGCTGCGTCTCTCCTGCTGCTATCCGTTTGACGATCGCTACAGCTGGGCAATCCGCCGCGCCGGTGAAATAGCCTGCGAGCTAGCCGGCCTGCCCGCTGGCGAGGATCACGGCGTGCCGTTGCGGCCCCAGACGGTGTAGCCGTGGCGCTCGGTCAGGCGCTCGTAATAGTGGCGCACCGCCGGATAATCAGGATGGTCGAGCGGCGTTTCAAACCAGCGGTTCACCGCCAGGCCAATCGGAATATCCGCCAGGGTGAAGTTACGTCCGGCGACGTAGCGGCCGGTTTTTTCCAGTTGCTGGTTGAGAATGCTCATGGTATGCGACCAGCCTTTGCAGGCTGCCGCCAGTAGGCGTGGGTCCTGATGGGCCGGCGAGTGACGCACCAGTGACATAAAAGCGTAGCGCCATGAGGTGTTGAGCTCGGTAGACTGCCAGTCCATCCACTGATCGATCGGTGCCCGCGATTGCGGATGGATCGGGTAGAGCCATTCGCCGCCATAGGCGTTTGCCAGATAGCGCAGGATGGCGTTGGATTCCCAGATGACCAGATCGTCATCTTTCAGCACCGGCACCATCGCATTCGGGTTAAGTGCCATAAATTCAGGTGAGTGGGTTGACTGGAAGCCATCGCCCCACTCCTCCCGCAGGTAATCGAGGTCAAGCTCGTCGCAGAGCCACAACACTTTGCGCACGTTGATAGAAGAGGTACGTCCGAGGATGGTTAACATTCACAGTCTCCAGTGAAATCTTTAACTTATTCATAGTCCTGTTACCTGCTATAAGCAATCATCCGGCAGAGAAAAGGCCATTCTGACCACAATAAGCAAGGAGTGACAATGAAGGTCGCGTTTAAGCAAGTCGATGTGTTTACCTCATCCGCCTTTAACGGTAATCCGCTGGCGGTGATCATGGATGCACAGGGGTTAAGCGACAGCCAGCTGGCGGCCATCGCCCGCTGGACCAACCTGTCGGAAACCACCTTTGTGCTGCCGCCACAGGATGCCCAGGCCGATTATCGGGTGCGCATTTTTACCGTCGAGGGTGAACTGCCGTTTGCCGGTCATCCGACGCTCGGCACCGCGCATGCGCTGCTGGAAGCAGGCTGGCCAACCCGGACGCCGGGCGAAATTGTGCAGGAGTGCGGCGTCGGTAACGTGCGGATCAAGATTGCCGCAGACGGCGCGCTGGCGTTTGCCGCGCCGGCGGCCACCATTACGCCATGGCAGGACGCCCTGATGGGCAATGCGTTAAACAGCGACGCGTTCGATCTGACCCAAAGCCCGACGGTGGTGGATATGGGGATTCGCTGGCTGCTGGTGCCGATGGTCAGCGCCGACGCGGTGCTGGCGCTTCAGCCCAACGTCAGCGATCTGCAGCGGCTGATTAAACACGCAGGCGTGACGGGTGTGATGCCCTTTGGCCGTTTGCCGCAGGGCGAAAGTGAGCAGTATGAAGTGCGCGGCCTGCTGGTTGAATATGGCAGCCTGACCGAAGATCCGATCACCGGCAGCGCCAATGCCTGTCTGGCCCGCTACTTTGCGGCGGCCGGCCAGACCACGGATTACCGGGTGCGTCAGGGCACCGTACTGCAACGCGCGGGTCGGGTGCAGGTCACTTTTGCCGGGGATGAAATCTGGATTGGCGGTAATACCGTGACGGTGATTGACGGCACCATCTCACTCTGACACGCCGCGGCCCGGTGGATTTGCTGTCCGCCAGGCCGCCGGCGATTAAATCCCCTGGCCGCCAGACGCTTCGATACGCTGGGCGGTGATCCAGCCGGTTTCGTCACTCAGAATGGCGCTGATGGCGTCACCGATGTCATCCGGCAATCCCACCCGACCCAGCGCGGTCAGGCCGGCGATCTGTTGGTTAAGCTCTTTGGTATCACGCACCCGACCGCCACCGAAGTCGGTTTCAATCGCGCCAGGTGCCAGGATATTGACGCGGATCCGCCGCGCGCCCAGCTCTTTCGCCTGATAACGCGTCAGGACCTCCATCGCTCCTTTCATCGCCGCGTAGGTGCTGGAACCCGGATACACCAGCCGCGTCAGGCCGCTGGAAATATTGAGGATGCGCCCGCCATCCTGAATCAGCGGCAGCAGCTTCTGCGTCAGGAAGTAAGGTCCTTTAAAATGGACGTTAACCAGCGCGTCAAACTCCTGTTCGGTGGTGTCGGTGAAGGCTTTGTAATGGCCATGACCGGCGTTGTTCACTAAATAGTCAAACTGCTCGCGCTGCCAGTACTGCTGAAGCTGCTGGCGGACCTGCTCAACAAACGCATCAAAGCGGCTGCTTTCACCGACATCCAGCGCCAGCGCTACTGCGCGGGCACCCAGCGCTTCAATTTCTTTCACCACCGCCTGTGCCTCGTCAGCGTGACTGCGATAGGTCAGAATGATATCAACGCCTCTGGCAGCCAGTTTTAACGCTCCATTGCGGCCTAAACCGCGGTTTGCTCCGGTAATCAACGCAATTTTATGATTCATGTTGCACACCTGTTGGAAAATTGAACACGGTTTAAAGATATTCCTGAATAATTGATCTATAAACAGATCGAAATAGAGATCACTGTTTCAATAAGAACAACAATCGGTGCACAACATGGATAAAATTCACGCAATGCAGGTGTTTGTTCGGGTTGCCGAAATGGGCAGTTTTACCCGCGCCGCAGAAAGTTTAGGTTTACCCAAAGGCAGCGTGTCGCGGCAGATTCAGGCGCTGGAAAATCAGATGGCGACCCGCCTGTTGCATCGCACCACCCGCCGGGTGCAGCTGACGCAGGATGGGCTGGTCTATTACGATCGCTGTCTTGATTTGCTGTCGATGATTGACGATATGGACAGCCTGTTTCAGCACGATCCCGCCACGCTCAGCGGCAAACTGCGGGTCGATATGTCAGTGGCGATGGCGACCGGCTTTATCCTGCCGCGACTGCCGGAGTTCTTACAGCACTATCCGGGCGTGGAGATTGAACTGAGCAGCAGCGATCGTCAGGTCGATGTGATCCGCGAAGGATTTGACTGCGTGATTCGGGTCGGCGAGCTGAAAGATTCAGGTTTAATTGCACGAAAAATTGGGACTTACACCTTGATCAATTGCGCCAGCCCTGGCTACCTTTCGCGCTTCGGCAGACCGATCCGGCTGGAAGAGTTGTCGCAGCACGCCATGGTGCATTACAGCCAGCAACTGGGTCAGCCGTCGCCAGGGTTTGAATATTTTGACGGCAGGCAGTGCCACTATGTGCACACCGGTGGCGTAGTGACGGTGAACAGCACCGAGACCTACCGCGCCGCCTGTCTGGCCGGCTTAGGCATTATTCAGGTGCCGGCGATCGGCATTCAGAAGCTGCTGGAGCAGGGTGAACTGGTTGAAGTACTGCACCATTTTCCCGCCAGGCCGATGCCGATCCACCTGCTCTATCCGCATCGGCGCAATGTCGCCCGACGGGTGCGGGTATTTATGGAGTGGCTGAGTCAGGTACTACAGGAGTACGTCACCTGAGCGGCTATACTTTGATTTTAATGATAAACAGGACAGTGAAGGTCTATGACAGACAAGCAGGAAAATCCACAGGATACGCAGCCGCCAAAACCGCTGATCGATATTAAAACCGGCAACCCTTCTGTTGACCAATCGATTGTGCGCGTTTCGCGTTTTGCCGCCTGGTTTCAGGCGATTCCGGCGGTGGCGCATTTTATCCGCGCGCTGGAACGGTTTAACGATCGGCTCGGCAGCCAGTTTGGCGCAGCGATTACCTACTTCTCCTTTTTATCGCTGATCCCGATTCTGATGGTCTCGTTTGCCGCCGTGGGTTTTGTGCTGGCATCGAATCAGGATTTGCTGACCGATATCATCAACAAAATCGTCAGCAGCATCAGCGATCCGACGCTGGCTACCACCCTGAAAAATACCGTCAATACCGCGATTCAGCAGCGCGCTACCGTCGGTATTACCGGGTTACTGCTGGCGCTCTATTCGGGACTTAACTGGATGGGGAATTTGCGGGAAGCGATCCGGGCCCAGTCGCGCGACGTGTGGGAGCGCAAACCCGACGATAAGGAGAAAATCTGGAAACGCTATATCCGCGATTTCCTGTCGCTGACCGGCCTGATGCTGGCGCTGGTGATTACGCTGTCGCTGACCTCGGTTGCCGGTTCGGCACAGGCGATGATTGTCAGCGCACTGGGACTGGACGGCATCGACTGGCTCCGCCCGGCAATGACCATTATCGCCACCTCGATTTCAGTGCTGGCTAACTACCTGCTGTTCCTCTGGATTTTCTGGATCCTGCCGCGTCACAAGCCGCGCAAGAAAGCGCTGTTCCGCGGTACGCTGCTGGCGGCGGTCGGTTTCGAAGTGATCAAATTTGTCATGACGCTGACGCTGCCGAAGCTGGCGACCTCGCCGTCTGGCGCGGCGTTTGGCTCGGTACTCGGTCTGATGGCGTTCTTCTATTTCTTCGCCCGCCTGACGCTGTTCTGTGCCGCCTGGATCGCTACTGCAAAATATAAAGACGATCCGCAAATGCCACAGGCGGGTCGCCCTTCTCACCCGCAATAATCATCAGCGGTTAACAACAGCGGAAAATATCACCCCGAGGCTATTTTTTATCCACATAACAGGATGAATAGCTGAGGGGTCACTTTTATTTAGCCCTTTCGTAGAGTATCCCGCCAGATTTAGCCCGGTTTACCCCGGCATCCTCCGACATTCCCCGGACGACAGAAATTATCCTCTCTTTGCCCGGCGAAGCCAGTAACGACGCGGGTTTCAGCATTGAATGACGTCTGGCAGGTGCGTAAGATTCTTTATCTGTATTTACAAATAAGAAACAGTTATGCAAGCCTCCATCTCAGAAACACTCGACAAGCAACAGGACCCCACGCCGGTTAATTCGCGCAGCAAAGTGGTGATCGCCTCGTTGGTCGGTACGGCCATTGAGTTCTTCGATTTTTATATTTATGCCACTGCCGCGGTGATCGTTTTCCCGCACATTTTTTTCCCGCAGGGTGACGCCACCGTCGCCACGCTACAGTCACTGGCGACCTTTGCGATCGCGTTTATTGCGCGTCCGATTGGTTCGGCCGTGTTTGGTCACTTTGGCGATCGCATTGGCCGTAAAGCAACCCTGGTCGCCTCGCTGCTGACCATGGGGATCTCGACCGTGGTGATCGGTCTGCTGCCGGGTTATGAAACCATTGGCGTGCTGGCTCCGCTGCTGCTGGCGCTGGCACGTTTCGGTCAGGGTCTGGGGCTCGGCGGAGAATGGGGCGGCGCGGCGCTGCTGGCCACCGAAAATGCCCCGGCGAAGAAGCGTGCACTGTATGGGTCGTTCCCCCAGCTTGGCGCGCCGATTGGCTTCTTCTTCGCTAACGGTACCTTCCTGCTGCTGTCATGGCTGCTGACCGATGAGCAGTTCATGCAGTGGGGCTGGCGCGTGCCGTTTATTCTCTCTGCGGTGCTGGTATTGATCGGCCTGTATGTGCGCGTGTCGCTGCATGAGAGTCCGGTGTTTGCCAAAGTGCAGAAAGAGAAAAAGCAGGTGCGGGTACCGATTGCCGCGCTGCTGAATAAGCATCTGACTGCCACCATTCTCGGCACTTTTATCATGCTGGCGACCTATACCCTGTTCTACATCATGACCGTCTACTCGATGAGTTATGGCACCACGCCGGCACCGGCCGGACTGGGTATTCCGCGTAACAGTATGCTGTGGATGCTGATGTTAGCCGTGATTGGCTTTGGCGTGATGGTGCCGATTGCCGGGCTGCTGGCTGACCGTTTTGGTCGCCGTAAGACGATGATCACCATTACGCTGATGATTATCGCCTTTTCGTTTCTGTTCCCGGCGATGCTCGGTTCAGGATCGCAGGCGCTGGTGATGGCGTTTCTGTTGCTGGGTCTGAGCATTATGGGCCTGACCTTTGGTCCGATGGGCGCGCTGCTGCCGGAGCTGTTCCCGACTGAAGTGCGTTATACCGGCGCATCGTTTTCCTATAACCTGTCGTCGATTCTCGGTGCCTCTGTCGCGCCCTATATCGCCACCTGGCTGAATGCGAATTACGGTTTGCAGGCGGTAGGGTTCTATCTGGCTTCGATGGCGGTGCTGACGCTGATTGCGTTGATCGCCTGTAAAGAGACGCGCAATCAGACGCTGTATGACGTCTAATCCCGTTGTATGAAGGTCAGTGAAAAACCCGGCAGCCGCCGGGTTTTTTTATGGCTCTCGCCTGGCGCTGGCATCATCAGGTAGAAAAACGGCAGGCTGAAGGCTCAGGTTAATGCGCAGCCCTAAAGGCGTCGTGTTGAGATTAATGCGCTGGCTCAGGGCTAAAGGCGTCGTGTTGAGGTTAGTGCGCTGGCTCAGGACTAAAGGCGTCGTGTTGAGGTTAGTGCGCAGGCTCAGGGCGCATACGCCTTTCGCAAAGACGCAAAAGACGCCATCCCTGGCATGCTCAGCGCGGGCGATTACGCACCTCATCCCTGAGGTGCGCCCGTAAACGGGCCAACGCTTTGCGTTGTTCAAAAACGCTCCCGGCGTTTTTGTCCTTGGCCCGCGATGCTTTGCTACAGGCGTATGCGCCCATCGCGTTGACTTCGGCATACGTTTCAGGCGGTCAGCGGAACGCTTCAGATGGCTGACAAACCCAATCAGGGTAATTCTGGCCGCAACGAATAAACTCAATGCGCAGGCAATACGGGTAGAGGAGGAAAACATCCCGTACCCGCGAAAAAAACGCCAGTCATTGCCCCGGTGACGGGTGCACTCAGGGATGAGATGCGTAATCGCGCGAGCCAGGCGTACCAGGAAAGGCGGATTTTGCGTCTTTCCGATCTGACCGTGTTGCTTGTACAGCCACGGTTTCACAGTGAAGCGGCCAGACCATAGGCACGTCTACAGGAGGTGCCCATCGATTGATAAACAAAAAAACCCCGGCAAGCCGGGGTTTGTTTTGCTGAAAACGGTGGTGACGCTAATTAGCCCGCAACAGCGATGCGTTTCATGTCAGTCATATAGCCACGCAGTTTACGGCCGACCGCTTCAATCGGATGCTGGCGAACGGCTTCGTTGACGTCACGCAGCTGCGCGTTATCTACCTGCGTTCCTTCAACCGCTTTACCCAGGTCACCCGGCTGCAGCGTGGTCATGAACTCTTTCAGCAACGGCACCGCGGCGAATGAGAACAGGTAGTTGCCGTATTCAGCGGTATCGGAGATAACCACGTTCATTTCATACAGGCGCTTACGGGCGATGGTGTTCGCGATCAGCGGCAGCTCATGCAGTGATTCATAGTAGGCAGACTCTTCGATAATGCCGGCATCGACCATGGTTTCAAACGCCAGCTCAACGCCCGCTTTAACCATCGCTACCATCAATACGCCTTTGTCGTAGTACTCCTGCTCTTCGATTTTACCTTCATACTGCGAGGCCGTTTCGAAAGCGGTTTTGCCGGTCTCTTCACGCCAGGTCAGCAGGTTTTTATCGTCATTGGCCCAGTCAGCCATCATGCCGGAAGAGAACTCACCCGAAATGATATCATCCATATGCTTCTGGAACAGCGGCGCCATGATGGTTTTCAGCTGCTCTGACAGCGCATAAGCCCGCAGTTTTGCCGGATTAGAAAGGCGATCCATCATCAGCGTGATGCCGCCGAACTTCAGCGACTCGGTAATGGTTTCCCAGCCAAACTGAATCAGTTTTTCGGCGTAGGCCGGATCGGTCCCTTCCGCCACCAGCTTGTCGAAGCATAACAGTGAACCCGCCTGCAGCATGCCGCACAGGATGGTCTGCTCGCCCATCAGGTCAGATTTTACTTCTGCCACGAAGGAAGATTCCAGCACGCCAGCACGATCGCCACCGGTCGCTGCGGCCCAGGCTTTGGCAATCGCCATGCCTTCGCCTTTAGGATCGTTTTCCGGGTGAACCGCGATCAGCGTCGGCACACCAAAACCACGTTTGTATTCTTCACGCACTTCGGTGCCCGGGCACTTCGGCGCGACCATCACTACGGTGATATCTTTACGGATGGTTTCACCCACTTCCACGATGTTGAAACCGTGAGAGTAACCCAGCGCGGCGCCATCTTTCATCAGGGGCTGAACCGCCTGAACCACCGCAGAGTGCTGCTTGTCCGGCGTCAGGTTAACGACCAGGTCCGCCTGCGGGATCAGCTCTTCGTACGTACCCACTTTGAAACCGTTATCGGTCGCTTTGCGCCATGAAGGGCGTTTCTCCGCAATCGCTTCAGCACGCAGTGCATAGGCGACGTCCAGACCGGAATCACGCATGTTGAGACCCTGATTCAGGCCCTGCGCACCACAGCCAACGATAACGACTTTTTTGCCTTTCAGGAAACTGGCGCCATCGGCGAATTCTTCGCGTGCCATGAAACGACATTTACCTAATTGCGCTAACTGGTTGCGCAAGTTCAATGTGTTGAAATAGTTAGCCATGGGTACTCCAGTGAGGTTGTGTTTGCTTTTTTTTGTTCAGGGACGGCGTGTAGTGCAGCGCCGCGAATGACCCCATCATATGACAGGAATTCTGTTGCTTAAATTGATATATTAACAACGTCACATTGCAATAAATGCAACATCACGTTAAGGCGACGCGCATATGGATTTACGAGATCTGAAACTGTTTCTTCATCTGGCCGAAAGCTGTCACTTCGGCCGCACGGCGCGTGCGATGCACGTCAGTCCCTCCACGCTCTCGCGCCAGATTCAGCGGCTGGAGGAGGATGTCGGACATGCGCTGTTTCTGCGTGATAACCGCACCGTCACGCTGACAGAAGCGGGCGAACGCCTGCGCCAGTTTGCTCAGCAGACGCTGCTGCAATATCAGCAGCTGCGCCACGTGATGGATCTCAACGGCCCGTCGCTCAGCGGCGAGCTGCGCCTGTTCTGCTCGGTGACCGCAGCCTACAGCCACCTGCCGCCGATCCTCGACCGTTTTCGTGCCGAGCACCCGCAGGTAGAAATCAAACTTAACACCGGTGATGCCGCCGATGCGGTAGAGAAAGTGCACACCGGCGAAGCCGATCTGGCGATTGCCGGACGGCCTGAAACCTTACCGGCCAGCATCGATTTTATGCCGCTCGGGCTGATTCCGCTGGTGCTGATCGCGCCAGCGTTACCCTGCGCGGTGCGGACTCAGGCCACTCAGGCGCTGCCGGAATGGTCGCAAATCCCGTTTATCCTGCCGGAGCAGGGGCCGGCGCGCCGGCGTATCGATTTGTGGTTCCGCCGTCATCGCATTGCGAATCCGTTAATTTACGCCACGGTATCCGGCCATGAGGCGATTGTTTCCATGGTGGCGCTGGGATGCGGTATCGCCCTGTTGCCGGACGTGGTGCTGGAGAATAGTCCGGAACCGGTGCGTAACCGCGTCATGATGCTGGAGAATGTTGAATCGGTGGCACCGTTTGAACTCGGTGTCTGCGTGCAGAAAAAGCGGCTCGGCGAGCCGCTGATCAGTGCTTTCTGGAGCCAGTTGTAATCAGCTGCCCGCCAGGAAGAAGCGGAATGCCGGGTTCTGCGTTTCGTCGTGAAAGTCGTAACCCAGGTCGGTAAGATGCTCCTCAAAGCGTGGCTCATCGTTACCCAGCTCAAACGCCGTCAGTACGCGACCGTAGTCAGTACCGTGGCTGCGGTAGTGGAACAGCGAAATATTCCAGTGGGTACCGAGCGTTTGCAGAAATTTCAGCAAGGCGCCTGGCGCTTCCGGGAATTCAAAGCTGAACAGTCGTTCACGCAGCGGCTTGGAAGGCCGTCCGCCGACCATATAACGCACGTGCAGCTTGGCCATCTCATCATCCGAAAGATCAACCACCTGATAACCGCTGTCGGTGAGCTGGCTGATGATTTCGCTGCGCTCTTCCAGACCGCGGGTCAGCCGCACGCCAACAAAAATGCAGGCTTTGTCGGCATCGGCATAGCGGTAGTTGAACTCGGTAATCGACCGTCCGCCCAGCGTCTGACAGAACCGCAGGAAGCTGCCCTGCTGTTCCGGAATGGTCACCGCCAGCAGCGCTTCGCGCTGTTCGCCCAGCTCGCAGCGCTCAGAAACGTAACGCAGACCGTGGAAATTGACGTTAGCGCCCGATAAGACGTGCGCCAGCCGTTCGCCTTTGATGTCGTGCTGCTGGATATACTTCTTCATGCCCGCCAGCGCCAGCGCGCCAGAAGGTTCCGCTACGGCCCGCACATCTTCGAACAGATCTTTCATCGCAGCGCAGATCGCATCACTGTCGACGGTAATGATGTCGTCGATATAGGCCTGACACAGCCGGAAGGTTTCGCTGCCAATCCGTTTGACCGCGACGCCTTCAGCGAACAGCCCGACGCGCGGCAGATCGACCGGATGGCCGGCCTCCAGCGCCGCTTTCAGGCAGGCGGAATCTTCAGACTCAACCGCAATCACTTTGATTTGCGGCATCAGCTGCTTAATTAATACCGCCACACCAGCCGCCAGTCCGCCGCCACCAACCGGGACAAACACCCGATCCAGATGTGCATCCTGTTGCAACAGCTCCATCGCCAGCGTGCCTTGCCCGGCAATCACGGCCGGGTGGTCAAACGGCGGCAC
The DNA here is from genome assembly GCF_050432985.1 of Pantoea sp. AN62. NCBI lineage: Bacteria > Pseudomonadati > Pseudomonadota > Gammaproteobacteria > Enterobacterales > Erwiniaceae > Pantoea > Pantoea sp. AN62. The sequence goes on from NZ_JBNPYB010000006.1 coordinate 263,154, forward strand.
AAAGGTGTAGCCGCGCTGCTCTGACAGCTCAATCGCTTTGGCTTTCGCTTCGTCAAAATTGGCGCCAAACAAATAAGCCTCACCGCCAAATGCGCGCACCGCATCAACCTTGATATCTGCTGTCGCCAGCGGCATCACAATCAGCGATTTAATGCCCAGCTTGCTGGCGGAGAGCGCCACACCCTGCGCATGGTTGCCGGCTGATGCCGTCACCACGCCGCGCGCTTTTTGCTCTTCGTTCAGTCCGGCGATCATCGCGTAAGCCCCGCGCAGTTTGAAACTGTGCACCGGCTGACGATCTTCACGCTTCACCAGAATGGTGTTGCCCAGACGCGATGAAATTTTTTCCATAACCTGCAGCGGCGTTACCTGTGCCACTTCATACACCGGCGAACGCAGCACGGCGCGCAAATACTCGGCGCCGCAGGGCGCCTCGGGTAGCGGTTGAGACTCGGCCATTTTAGCCTCCCAGCTTGCTCTTATCGCGGACGGCACCTTTGTCAGCACTGGTCGCGAGTAATGCGTAGGCACGCAGTGCAAAGGAGACTTCACGCTGACGATTGATCGGCGTATACGCCGCATCACCGCGCGCTTCCTGCTCTTCACGGCGGGCATGCAGTTCGTTATCCGGCACGGCCAGTTTGATGCCGCGGTTAGGGATATCGATTTCGATGGTGTCGCCATCTTTGACCAGTGCAATGGTGCCGCCGTTGGCTGCTTCAGGCGAGGCGTGACCGATGGAGAGACCAGAGGTACCGCCAGAGAAACGGCCATCGGTGATCAGCGCGCAGCTCTTGCCCAGACCCATCGATTTCAGATAAGTGGTCGGATAGAGCATCTCCTGCATGCCAGGGCCGCCTTTAGGCCCTTCGTAGCGGATCACCACCACGTCGCCCGCCACCACTTTACCGCCCAGAATCGCTTCAACCGCATCATCCTGGCTTTCATAGACTTTGGCCGGACCGCTGAAGGTGAGGATCTCTTTATCTACGCCGGCAGTTTTAACGATGCAGCCATCTTCCGCGATGTTGCCGTACAGCACGGCCAGGCCGCCATCCTGTGAATAAGCGTGCTCGCGGGTGCGAATACAGCCTTCTGCGCGATCGTCATCCAGCGTATCCCAGCGGCAATTCTGCGAGAACGCCTGGGTGGTACGAATACCCGCCGGACCCGCGCGGAACATATCTTTTACCGCCTGATCTTTGGTTAGCATGATGTCGTACTGATCCAGCGTTTCACGCATGGTCTGCTGCAGGATATTACGGGCGCTGCTGTCGAACAGGCCGGCACGATCCAGCTCGCCGAGAATGGCGAAGACGCCACCCGCGCGATGCACATCTTCCATGTGATATTTCGGCGTACTTGGTGCCACTTTACACAGCTGAGGCACTTTGCGTGACAGGCGATCGATGTCGGAGATATTAAAGTCGATTTCGCCTTCCTGTGCGGCTGCCAGCAGGTGGAGCACGGTGTTGGTGGACCCGCCCATGGCGATATCCAGCATCATGGCGTTCTCAAAAGCGGCCTTGTTGGCGATGTTACGCGGCAGCATGTTGACGTCATCCTGCTCATAGTAGCGTTTGGTCAGGCTGACGATGCGTTTACCGGCGTTGATAAACAGCTCTTTACGATCGGCGTGGGTCGCCAGCAGGGAGCCGTTGCCAGGCTGTGACAGGCCAAGCGCTTCGGTCAGACAGTTCATCGAGTTGGCGGTGAACATACCGGAGCAGGAGCCGCAGGTTGGGCAGGCTGAACGCTCAATCTGCTCGCTGTCGGCGTCGCTGACGTTCGGGTTGGCACCCTGAATCATTGCGTCAACCAGATCCAGCTTGATGATCTGATCGGAAAGCTTGGTTTTACCCGCTTCCATCGGTCCGCCGGATACAAAGATCACCGGAATATTCAGGCGCAGCGACGCCATCAGCATTCCCGGAGTGATTTTGTCGCAGTTAGAGATGCAGACCATGGCGTCGGCGCAGTGCGCGTTGACCATGTACTCGACGGAGTCAGCAATCAGCTCACGCGAAGGCAGTGAATACAGCATGCCGCCATGACCCATGGCAATACCGTCGTCCACCGCGATGGTGTTGAACTCTTTGGCCACACCGCCTGACGCTTCGATCTGCTCGGCGACCAGTTTGCCGAGATCGCGCAAATGAACGTGGCCAGGTACAAATTGGGTGAATGAGTTAACCACTGCGATAATCGGTTTACCGAAATCGTCGTCGGTCATTCCTGTCGCGCGCCATAAGGCACGGGCACCCGCCATGTTACGGCCGTGGGTGGTAGTGGCGGAACGGTACTTAGGCATGCTCTATTTACTCCAGTAAGAATAGGCTCGCGGGCGTCAGATAACGCCCGCGCTGAATCTGATTACGGGTTTACCGGATCTAACCAGCCCCATTTGTCTTCGGTTTCGCCAGTGAACAGACCAAAGAAGGCCTGCTGGATACGGGCAGTAATCGGGCCGCGCTTGCCTTCGCCAACCTGGATACGGTCAACGCTACGTACCGGCGTGATTTCTGCTGCGGTACCGGACATGAAGATTTCATCCGCCAGATAGAGCGATTCGCGTGACAGCGTCTGCTCGCGCACTTCGATACCCATGTCGATCGCCAGTTTGATGATGGCATCGCGGGTGATGCCTGGCAGCGCTGAAGAAGTGAATGGCGGAGTGAACAGAATGCCATCTTTGACTTCGAACAGGTTTTCACCGGCGCCTTCCGAGATGTAGCCGTTGGTGTCCAGTGCGATGCCTTCCTGATAGCCGTGACGACGGGCTTCGCTGCCCACCAGCAATGAGGAGAGGTAGTTACCACCCGCTTTAGCCGCTGTTGGCAGGGTATTCGGGGCTACGCGGTTCCATGAAGACACCATCGCATCGATACCATTTTCCAGCGCTTCGGCACCGAGGTAAGCACCCCATGGGAAGGCGGCAATGATTACATCGGTGCTGAAACCTTCTGGCGGGTTCACGCCCAGTCCCACATCACCGACGAACGCCAGCGGACGGATATAGGCACTTTTCAGTTTATTGACGCGAATGACTTCGCGGCACGCTTCCATCAGCTCATCAACGCTGCTTTTAATCGGGAAACGATAGATTTTGGCGGAGTCGTGCAGACGTTGCATGTGTTCGCGATGACGGAACACAACCGGTCCTTTGTGAGAGTCGTAGCAGCGCACGCCTTCAAATACCGACGTACCATAGTGCAACGCGTGGGACATGACGCTAACCTTCGCCTCTTCCCACTTAACCATCTCGCCATTGAACCAAATAAAGTCTGCTTTCTTCGTGCTCATTTTTATTCCCTCTCGCGGCTAGGCGCGGATTTGTTGTGTTGTCTGTTGTTGAATCTGAACGCAGGCGACATCGATCAGTTTGCTTAACTGCGAAGACAGTAAATCGACGGAGCGCTGGCTGGCAACGGTCATTTCGATATTAATGTTTTCAGCGTTGGCCACTGAAGCCATGTTCATTGAGCAAACCTGAAAACCGCGGTGACGCACCACGCGTAAGATGCGCTCCAATATTTCAGGGCGAAAGCGGGCTTCGATAGACAATTGGTGCTGGTTCATACGGTTTTCTCCATCATGTTTGCATTGCTGGCACCCGGCGGTACCAGTGGCCAGACGTTTTCATGCTCATCAATTGCAACATGCAGGAAGTAAGGACCTTCGCTGTTCAGCAGAGCATCAAGTGCGGCGTCGACCTGTTCTTTACGGGTGATGCGCTGGCCGGGGATATTGAAGGCGCTGGCCAGCGTCAGGAAATCGGGGTTATCGGACAGATTGGTTTCGCTGTAGCGACCATCGAAAAACAGCTGCTGCCACTGGCGGACCATACCGAGACGCTGATTATCCAGCAGTACGATTTTGACCGGCAGCTTGCCGCGTTTGATGGTGCCCAGTTCCTGAATATTCATCATGATTGAGCCATCGCCAGAGACACAGATGACGGTGTCCTGCGGTCGGGCGACCTGCGCACCAATCGCGGCCGGTAAGCCGAATCCCATGGTGCCTAAGCCGCTGGAGGTGATGAAATTCTCTGGCGCGCTAAACGCCATATGCTGCGCTGCCCACATCTGGTGCTGACCGACGTCGGTCGTCACCACCGCGCTGGCAGGCTTGCGATCGGAGAGCTGCTTCAGCAACAGTGGCGCATAGATGGCGTCACCTGGATGGTCATAGCGCCAGCTGTGGCTGGCTTTGAGCGCTTTCACTTCGTTGCGCCAGGCGTCGATATGCAACGGCTGGCTCAGCGCTGGCAGCAAATGATTAAGGTCGCCCTGCAGTGAGACGTGGGCGCGGCGTAATTTGTTCAGCTCGGCCGGATCGATATCGAGGTGAATGACGCTGGCGTGAGGAGCGAAGGTATCCAGCTTGCCGGTCACCCGGTCGTCAAAGCGCGCACCGACCGCGATCAGTAAGTCGCAGCTCTGCACCGCCAGGTTGGCCGCTTTGGTACCGTGCATACCCAGCATGCCGAGATAGAGTTCGCTGTCTGCATCGACGCTGCCCAGCCCTTTCAGGGTTGCTACGGCAGGGATGCCGGTTTCTTCAGCCAGCGCACGCAGCGCCGGCACCGCCTGCGCCATCCCGACGCCGCCACCGATATAGAACATCGGTTTTTTTGCCTGCGCCATCAGCGCGCGGGCTTCGACAATCGCCTGATGTGGCAGATCCATCCCCTCTTCTACCGGCACCAGATGCGGCCCAGGCTCCCCCTGCGCAATCTGAATATCCTTAGGAATATCAACCAGTACCGGACCCGGACGTCCCGACTGTGCCAGGGCGAATGCTTCAGCCATGATTGCGGGCAACTCATCTAACGACTCGACCAGGAAACTGTGTTTGGTGCAGGCCAGGGATAAGCCCAGCACGTCGATTTCCTGAAAGGCATCAGTACCAATGAAGGCGGAAGAGACCTGGCCGGTTACCGCCACAACCGGTACCGAGTCCATCATCGCATCGGCCAGACCGGTGATCAGGTTGGTTGCGCCAGGTCCGGAGGTCGCAATGCAGACACCGGTTTTACCGGTCGAACGCGCATAACCAATCGCAGCCATCACAGCGCCTTGCTCATGACGACACAGTAGGTGTTCCACGCCGCCATCGTAGAGCGCGTCGTATACCGGCATGATGGCGCCGCCAGGGTAACCGAATACGGTATCGACACCCTGCGCGCGTAAAGCCTGAACTACCCACTGTGCACCTGTCATCGCTATTCTCCTGTGTCCTGACCGGAACAACAGAATTTTATGCTACTGTTCATTGTTTGTTCCTTGTGGATTTACTGATATTTTGCCTGGTCGAAAAAAAACCCCCGGACCTTTCGGTGCGGGGGTTTTTTCGGATTCGAGGCTTGATTTTTAAGCCTTTCTTTCTCCAAGCGTAGCCCCGCACGGTAGGTTAATAATCACCACCACGCTAATCACAACTAGGCTAATCACTTGTAGAAGGGCTTTCATGTGTTATTCAATTCTTTTACGTGTTCGAAGTAATGCCTACAGAGTTAACATAGTCAGGGGCATCAGCACAACATTTTTCGTCTGCTTTTTTCCGCCACCGGGCGTAAGCATTGCCCTATCGGTTTGTAATAAAACAAATAATTTCCGGATGATAAATATTCATCACTTTAGTGACGTAATAATATTTTGCTGAATTTGCGCGCAGTCCCGTGGCGTTTTGTCACGGTATGCAACGATTACCGTTCTGCTGTGCTTCACCCCGCATAAGGCTCATCACGCTTTCGCTTTTCTTTTTGGCTGACCGCAGACTGGCAGCCTTAAGGAGCGAGTATGTCATTATCAAAAGTTCTGACCCGGGCTGCACTGGGGGTCAACGCCCCCCTGGTAACTATCGAAGCGCATATCAGCAATGGTCTGCCCGCGCTGACGCTGGTCGGTCTGCCAGAGACCACGGTAAAAGAGGCACGTGAACGGGTACGTAGCGCCATCATCAATAGCGGATTCGTCGTTCCAGCTAAAAGGGTCACCATCAACCTGGCACCGGCGGATTTACCCAAAGAAGGCGGACGGTATGACCTGCCCATGGCGATTGCCATTCTGGTTGCCTCTGAACAGCTCCCTGCGGACAAGCTGACCCGCTATGAGTTTCTGGGTGAGCTTGCCCTTGATGGCGCGCTCTGCAGTGTACAGGGCGCGATTCCCGCGGCGATGGTAGCGATGCAGGCCGGGCGACAACTGGTGCTCTCACGCGAAAACCAGGCCGATGCCGGACTGATTCGTCAGGGCGCATCACTGATTGCCTCGCACCTCAGTGAGGTATGCGCCTTTTTGCATAATCAGCTCGTGTTACCGGTCGCCGCCTATCCTGACGACCAGCCAGAAGCGCCTGGAGACGATCTGGCTGACATTATTGGTCAGCAGCAGGGTCGCAGAGCGTTAGAAATTACCGCCGCGGGTGGGCATAACCTGTTGCTGATTGGCCCGCCCGGCACTGGCAAAACCATGCTGGCGACCCGACTGCCAGGTATCATGCCGCCCTTAAGCGATCAGGAAGCACTGGAATGCGCGGCGATTGCCAGCCTGGTCAACAGCCACCTTTCACATCGACAGTGGCGCACAAGGCCGTTCAGGTCGCCTCATCACAGTGCCTCACTCTATGCCCTGATTGGTGGCGGCTCGTTACCCCGGCCTGGTGAAATCTCTCTGGCACATAATGGTGTGCTGTTTTTAGATGAATTACCGGAATTTGATCGTAAGGTGCTCGACTCGCTGCGCGAACCGATAGAATCGGGGCTGATTGCCATTTCCCGTGCCCGGGCAAAAGTGACCTACCCGGCGCGGTTTCAGCTGATTGCCGCGATGAATCCCAGTCCCACCGGACATTATCAGGGACAACACAATCGCTGCTCGCCTCAGCAGGTGCTGCGTTATCTCAGTAAGTTGTCCGGGCCTTTTCTGGATCGCTTTGATCTGTCACTGGAGGTGCCGCTGCTGCCCAGTGGGATGCTGAGTAAACAGCGCCGGACGGCTGAAGGATCAGCGACGGTGCGTCAACGGGTCGTCGCCGCACGCGCGATCCAGCTGGCGCGGTCAGGCAAGATTAATGCTCATTTGAACAATGCAGAAATTCTGCGCTGGTGCCAGATTGGCAAAGAAGATGCTGAATGGCTGGAGTCGGTGCTGGAGAAGCTGGGTTTGTCGGTACGGGCATGGCAGCGAATTTTGAAAGTGTCCCGTACGCTGGCCGATCTGGCAGGAGAAGCAGCGATAAACCGTACGCATTTGCAGGAGGCGGTGAGCTATCGCAGCATTGACCGGTTAATGATCCATCTGCATAACAGCCTGCAATAAAAAAGGGGCATAAGCCCCTTTTTTATTAGTCGTCGCTGTCGCTGAAGTCTTCGACAGTATCCATCTGCGGTTTCCCGCCAGACAGAGTGTGAAAACGCTTCGGACGCTTAATGCGTGTGATGTATTTGGTCCATACACGCTCAGCTTCTGTTTGCGGCTCACGCAGACCACGACACACTTCGATAAATAACCGTTCTTCTTCTGTTGCAGGTTCACGCTTTGATAAATCAAGCTCATTAAAGGCGAAACCGTGGCGTTCAAGAAGCTGGGCTTCTTTAATCGTAAAATCACCGTGACGTGAAAATCCACGCGGGTAATGTTTGTTATCAAAGAAACGATTTTCGGTTAAGAAGCTTTCCGCCATGTTACACGCTCCTGATTCTATTAAGCCTTACTATTTATGGCGCGGAGTATTAGATAGGCTTGACAGAGTGTAAAACAAAACATTTAAATCTATACGACAAACAATTTTTGGGAGAACGCTGTGGATACGGAATTACTGAAGACTTTCCTGGAAGTGAGCCGCACACGCCATTTCGGGCGTGCTGCGGAAGCACTTTACCTCACGCAATCTGCTGTCAGTTTTCGCATCCGTCAGCTGGAAAATCAGCTTGGTGTTAACCTTTTTACCAGACATCGCAACAACATACGGCTGACGGCAGCGGGTGAACGGCTGTTGCCTTACGCTGAGAGTCTGATGAGTACCTGGCTGATGGCTAAGAAGGAGGTCTCCCACACTCAGCAGCATCATGAGCTGTCGATTGGGGCCAGTGCTTCGCTCTGGGAGGCTTATCTCACTCCGTGGCTGCAGACGCTGTATGAGAACCGGGAGAGCCTGCATTTAGAAGCCCGTGTAGCACAGCGTCATTTGCTGGTTAAGCAGTTGCATGAGCGTCAGCTGGATCTGCTGATCACCACCGAAGCTCCTAAAATGGATGAACTGACCAGCCAGCAAATTGGCCATATCTCACTGGCGCTGTTTTGCGCTCGCCAGAGTGAGAAACGTGAGAAGTATGATTATATTAAGCTGGAGTGGGGGGCGGATTTTCATCAGCATGAGAGCTATCTCTCAGGCGGAGATGACGTGCCGGTTCTGACCACGACATCGGCGCATGTAACACGAGAGCTGTTACACACCACCGGAGCGTGTGCCTTTCTGCCTGACTTCTGGCACAGCCTTTACAGTGAACTGATGGTCATTCCCGATACGCCAGTGGCGGTACGCCCTCTTTATGCCGTCTGGTTGCAGAACAGCGATCAGCAAGCGCATATACGTCAGCTGCTGAAGTTTCCGGTTCTGGTGAGGCAAAACAGCTGAATTAACAGCAGGAAGGGTGATAAATACGCGTCAAAAGCCAGTGCGTTTTAGCTGGTTTTTTGTTTTTGGCTTTTTACAGGCAAAAAAAATCCTTTGCCGAAGCAAAGGATCGTTTTCTGGCAGGGGCGGAGGGACTCGAACCCCCAACACCCGGTTTTGGAGACCGGTGCTCTACCAATTGAACTACGCCCCTAAATAGGGTGGCGGAACGGACGGGGCTCGAACCCGCGACCCCCTGCGTGACAGGCAGGTATTCTAACCAACTGAACTACCGCTCCACCGATTCTGTACTGAGGTCCGCTGTTGCGGACCTCAGGTGTTTCGCCCGCTCCGCGTCACCGGAGTGGTCACGACCAGCGTGCTGGTCTTAATTTGATGCCTGGCAGTTCCCTACTCTCGCATGGGGAGACCCCACACTACCATCGGCGCTACGGCGTTTCACTTCTGAGTTCGGCATGGGGTCAGGTGGGACCACCGCGCTACAGCCGCCAGGCAAATTCTGTTGTCCGCGCCGCCTCCAGGGGCCGCACGGCTCAATCCGTTATGAACAAGGCTGAAAATCTTTCGTCTCTCAAAACGCCTCTGGCGTTGTAAGGTTAAGCCTCACGGGTCATTAGTACCGGTTAGCTCAACGCATCGCTGCGCTTACACATCCGGCCTATCAACGTCGTCGTCTTCAACGTCCCTTCAGGACCCTTAAAGGGTCAGGGAGAACTCATCTCGGGGCAAGTTTCGTGCTTAGATGCTTTCAGCACTTATCTTTTCCGCACTTAGCTACCGGGCAATGCCATTGGCATG